>CANFME010000004.1 GCA_947448305.1 Burkholderiaceae bacterium | reverse complement strand
TCGGAGGTCCAATGCGTATTCTGCAATCTTCCTTTTTACATTTATTCTCTTGAGGAGTTCATTTGAAAGCAGCTGTCATTATCGATAAAGAGCAAGCACCCATTTATGCTGATTTTAAAGATCCCGAGATTGAATCGGGTCATCATCTTGTGCGAGTTCATGCCTCCTCCATTAGTCAAATAACAAAGGCCAGAGCTTCCGCTTCTCACTATAGTTCTGATAATGAAGTGCCGTTTGTTCCAGGATTTGATGGGGTAGGTAGCTTAGCCGATGGTTCTAGAGTTTATTTTTTGCTACCCCGTAATCCCTTTGGAGCAATGGCAGAGTATTGTTCTGTACCCCAACACAACTGCCTACTCATACCCGACACTCTGAGTCCTGAGGTGGCGGCAGCCATCGCTATTCCGGGTATGTCCTCTTGGGCAGCACTTGTGGAGCAAGCGCAAATGCGCGCAGGGGATACCGTATTAGTTAATGGTGCGAATGGCATATCAGGACGCTTAGCCATTCAGATTGCAAAATACTTAGGTGCGGGAAAAATTATTGCGACGGCAAGACGTGCCAGTACGTTTGATGATCTGTATCAACTAGGTGCTGATCAATGCTTATTATTAACAGATAATACTCTCGAAATGGAAGCCTCCTTTAAACCTGCTTTTACTGAAGGTGTTCACGTAGTATTAGATTATTTATGGGGTCCTAGTGCGCTGAGTTTAATTAATGTCGCAGCAAAATATAGTCCCTTAAAAACCACGATTCAGTTTGTCC
The DNA here is from genome assembly GCA_947448305.1 of Burkholderiaceae bacterium. Lineage (GTDB taxonomy): Bacteria > Pseudomonadota > Gammaproteobacteria > Burkholderiales > Burkholderiaceae > Polynucleobacter. The sequence goes on along the minus strand of CANFME010000004.1, from coordinate 53,406 downwards.
AAATTGGCTCGATTGGCGGCGCAACCATTCCAATGCCAGCATCTGCGCTGCGTTCCAGTGGCTTACGCTTAATGGGCAGTGGACTGGGTAGTCTTTCTATTGAACAAATGTTGAATTCAGTCCTTCAAGTCTTAACCTACGCACCTGTAGCAGGATTCAATGTAAATGTGCAAGCAACACCTATCGCTGAGGTATCTCAAGCATGGAATACGACATCATCAGAAAAAAGAACGGTTCTAATGACAGAATCATTTTAGAACTTACAATTCTAGGGTAAACACTAGTTGGGTAATTACCCATTAAGTAAAAGCTAAATAAATGGTTAAATTTAAGCTATTTTGATTAATAAAAGGTCTATTAACATGTTCGATATATTGCAAAAAGAGAAAACGATTGCGGGTAAAGGGTTCAATCGTTGGTTAGTGCCACCGGCTGCTCTAGCGATTCATTTGTGTATTGGTATGGCCTACGGCTTTTCCGTATTCTGGTTACCTTTGTCAAAAGCAATTGGTATTACTGAGGCAGTCAAATGTGGTCCAGACATTGGTTTTTTTCAAGAACTATTTGTATCGAATTGTGACTGGAAAGTCTCTACTTTAGGTTGGATGTATACCCTCTTTTTCGTTTTTCTAGGCTCCGCTGCCGCAATCTGGGGCGGTTGGTTAGAACGGGCCGGTCCACGTAAAGCTGGAGTTGTTTCAGCTTTGTGTTGGTGTGGTGGTATGCTCTTGTCCGCACTCGGTATTTACACTCACCAATTTTGGTTGATGCTTCTTGGCTCAGGTGTGATTGGTGGTATTGGTCTAGGTCTTGGCTACATCTCACCCGTTTCTACTTTGATTAAATGGTTCCCAGATCGTCGTGGGATGGCAACAGGCATGGCCATTATGGGCTTTGGCGGGGGTGCTATGATTGGCTCACCATTAGCTGCTTTGTTGATGAAGAATTTCGCTACGCCTACCGATGTTGGGGTCGCTGCCACCTTCGTGGTTATGGCTTTGGGTTATTTTGTATTTATGATGGCTGGGGCTTTTGGTTATCGTGTTCCTGCCACGGGTTGGAAACCTGAAGGGTGGACAATGCCTGCTGTGGTTGAATCAAACGCCATGATTACAAAGAGACATGTACACGTAAAAAATGCTTTCAAAATCCCGCAGTTCTGGTTAATTTGGGTCGTGTTGTGTATGAACGTTTCTGCCGGAATCGGTGTGATTGGAATGGCCTCACCGATGCTCCAAGAAATCTTTGGTGGATCACTGATTGGTGTCACAGGAGCATTGACAGCGGAGAACAAAACAGCGATTGCCGGGATTGCCGCAGGTTTTGCAGCGCTCCTGAGCTTGTTTAACATTGGTGGACGATTCTTCTGGGCCAGTATCTCAGATAAGTTGGGACGTCGTTTAACTTACTCGATCTTTTTTATTTTGGGTGGTCTGTGCTACTTTAGTATTCCTTCAAGTGCCCTGAGCCATAATCTATTTTTCTTTGTTGCAGCAGTTTGTATTATTTTAAGTATGTATGGTGGTGGCTTTGCGACGGTTCCTGCTTATTTGGCGGACATGTTTGGTTCGCAAATGGTGGGCGCGATTCATGGTCGACTACTCACTGCTTGGGCAACGGCAGGAATTTTAGGGCCAGTAGTAGTGAACTACATGCGCGATTATCAGTTAAGTATCGGTATCCCAAAAGACCAAGTCTATAACCAAACAATGTACATTTTAGTAGGTATGCTCGCTGTTGGATTGATTGCTAACTTGTTCGTAAAACCGGTTGCGGATAAATGGTTTATGAGTGATGCTGAGCTCGCGGAAGAAAAGCGTTTAGCCCATGAAAAATCAGAAAAATCAGTGCTCGAAGGTAATTCAAGTGATACGAGCCAAAGTTCAAGTTTGATGGTGATTTTGGCTTGGACCGCTGTCGGTATCCCCTTAGCTTGGGGTATCTATAAAACGATTGTCACGGTTGGAAAATTTTTTAATTAATGCCTCAAAACAGGAAAATTTAAATACTGTTATGATTTGCTACTGTTTTAAATAACGGTTAATCTTTAAGGTTTTAATTCAGATGAATCAAGTTTCAATTGGTACAGTAGAAGATTTTAAAAAACAACTTCGCAAAAAAACACAAGTGAAAGGTCGTCAAGCTGATGACCTTTCACTGAGTGAAGTTGAAAATTTACTTGGCCAAAGTATTCATCGTCGCGATCTTTTAATTGAAAATCTCCATCTTTTAAATGATGCTTTCAATGGTTTGCCAGAGCGTCTTTTAGTAGCTCTTGGGCAAGTCATGAAGATCTCAATGGCTGAAGTATATGAAGTGGCAACTTTTTATCACCACTTCGAAGTTTTAAGAGACGGCGTTGAAAACTCTGAAATTACGATTCGGGTTTGTAATAGCGTGTCCTGCGAAATCGTTGGTGCTAATGATTTACTGGAACGCTTACCAACGATTCTCAATCGTACTGATGTTCGCGTCGTGCCGGTGCCATGTATTGGTCGGTGTGAACAAGCGCCCGCGCTCGTGATTAATCAACATCCCGTTCCCTTGGCTAATATAGAACAAGTTACCTCACTCGTTGGCATGCGCAAACTACTGCATCCGCAGGCAAATGATGCAAAATACTTTAACCCACTAGATTTTGTGGAAAAAAGTGTTACAAGTATTCATGACCTAGCCATCGCCCCTGATTATTGTGGCTTAGATATTTATCGAGATCACGGTGGCTATCAACTTTTACAAGCAGTCGTTACCGGCAAGATAGAATTAGAAACTGTTTTAAAGAATATGGAAGATTCTGGACTGCGTGGACTAGGTGGGGCAGGTTTTCCAGCTGGTCGGAAATGGCGTATTGTGCGTGACCAACCTGCACCTCGTCTAATGGCAATCAATATTGACGAAGGTGAACCTGGAACCTTTAAGGATCGAACCTATCTTGAGCGCGACCCCCATCGCTTTTTGGAAGGGATGCTGATTGCAGCCCACGTGGTGGGAATTGAGGCTTGTTATATTTATTTGCGCGATGAATACCATGGCTGTCGAGAAATTTTAGAGACTGAATTGGCTAAACTACAAGCTAATCCGCCTTGCGATTTACCATTAATCGAACTTCGTCGTGGCGCTGGGGCCTACATTTGTGGGGAAGAGTCAGCCATGATTGAGAGCATTGAGGGCAAACGTGGGGAGCCGAGAATGCGTCCACCCTATATCGCTCAGGTTGGACTATTTGGTCGTCCTACTTTGGAACATAATTTTGAAACCTTGTATTGGGTACGCGACATTAATCAGCAGGGACCAGCTTGGTTTAGTGGCTACGGGCGTAATGGTCGTAAAGGACTGCGTAGCTTTAGTGTGAGTGGTCGTGTCAAGTTGCCCGGAGTTAAGCTTGCGCCTGCAGGCATTACTGTGCAGGAACTGATTGATGAATATGCCGGTGGAATGCAAGAGGGTCATACTTTTTATGCCTATTTACCGGGTGGTGCATCGGGTGGTATTTTGCCTGCTTCAATGAATCACATACCTTTAGATTTTGATACGCTCCAACCCTACGGCTGTTTCATTGGTTCAGCCGCAGTAATGATTTTGAGTCAGGCAGACCAGGCAAAGGATGCTGCTCTGAATGTGATGCGTTTTTTTGAACACGAGAGTTGTGGTCAATGTACTCCTTGCCGTGTTGGTACTTCAAAAGCTGCGACATTGATGGCGTCAACTTCATGGGATAACTCTACATTAGAAGATTTGTCGATTGTGATGATTGATGCTTCGATTTGTGGACTTGGCCAAGCGGCTCCGAATTCGATTCGTTGTATACAAAAATATTTTCCGCAGGAGATTGTCTGATGAATGCGCCCAGTAATCCGATGAATTTAATTGTTGAAGAAGTTGAATTTGAATTAAACGGAAAAGTAGTCAAAGGCTTAAGTGGTGAAACGATTTTGCAAGCCGCTAAACGCAGTGGTGTAGATATTCCTCATCTTTGTTTTAAAGAAGGTTATCGCCCCGATGGCAATTGCCGTGCGTGTGTGGTGGAAATTAAAGGTGAGAGAACCCTAGCGCCGAGTTGTTGCCGTAATGTCAGCACTAATATGGTGGTGTCGACGGATAATGAGCGGGCGACTAAAAGTCAAAAAATGGTATTGGAGTTGTTGCTATCTGATATGCCAAAAGATGGTTTTAAATGGATTGATGGAAAAGAGGATTCACCACACGGAGAACTTTCTGACTGGGCCAATCGTCTCGATGTTCGTGTTCGACCTGAGCTCGAAACCCTTAAACGTCCTAGCGTCCAATCTGACGCAAGTCATCCCGCGATGCTCGTCAATTTGGATGCCTGTATTCAGTGTAATCGTTGTGTACGCGCTTGCCGTGAAGAGCAAGTGAATGATGTGATTGGTTACGCAATGCGCGGAGCGCATAGTGAAATTGTGTTTGATTTAAATGTATCAATGGGGGATAGTACCTGCGTGGCTTGTGGTGAGTGTGTCCAAGCCTGTCCAACCGGCGCCTTAATGCCAAAAACCCACGTTGGTAATCAAATAGTAGACCGTCAAGTTGACTCAGTCTGCCCGTTCTGTGGCGTAGGTTGTTTGCTGACTTATCAAGTCAAAGACGAAAAAATTGTCAGTGTAACGGGGCGTGATGGTCCTGCCAACCACAACCGCTTATGTGTCAAAGGTCGATTTGGTTTTGACTATGTTGATCATGCGCAGCGTTTGACCAAACCTTTAATCCGTAAAGTGGGTGTTGCAAAAGATAGTCATGAAGTTTCCAGACCTGGTCATTGGAGTGAGGTGTTTCGTGAAGCTAGTTGGGAAGAAGCACTGGCACTGGCAAGTGGTAAGTTAAGTTCACTAAAGCAGCAATATGGTAATAAGGTACTCGCAGGTTTTGGTTCTGCTAAAGGTAGTAATGAAGAGGCTTATTTATTTCAAAAATTAGTGCGAGTTGGCTTTGGTAGCAATAACGTTGACCACTGTACACGCTTGTGCCACGCTTCCAGCGTAGCTGCTTTACTGGAAGGAGTTGGGTCGGGGGCAGTGAGTAACCAAGTGAATGATGTGGAACACTCTGGACTCATCATTGTGATTGGGTCTAATCCTACTGCGAACCATCCTGTTGCTGCGACTTGGATGAAAAATGCGGCTAAAAACGGTACGAAGATTGTTTTGATGGATCCGCGGATTACCGATATTGGTAAACATGCTTGGCGTACCATGCAGTTCAAACCCGATACTGATGTGGCACTCCTAAATGCTATGCTCTTTACCATTGTGGAAGAGGGCCTAGTCGATCAAGAATTCGTTGAGAAACGAGCGAGTAACTTTGAAGCACTCAAAGAGAATGTTAAAAATTATTCCCCCGAGAAAATGGAGCTGATTTGCGGTGTGTCTGCTTCGGTCATTCGTGAAGTTGCTCGTGAATATGCCACCTCTAAAGCCTCAATGATTTTGTGGGGTATGGGTGTGAGTCAACACGTGCATGGAACTGATAACGCCCGCTGTTTGATTGCTCTTGCCAGTATTACAGGACAAGTCGGAAAACCAGGTTCTGGTCTTCATCCACTGCGTGGTCAGAACAATGTACAAGGTGCCAGTGACGCGGGTTTAATCCCGATGATGTTCCCCAATTATCAAAGGGTGACAGACGATTATGCCCGTGAGTGGTTTGAAAATTTCTGGGCGACACCTCTGGACAAAAATCCTGGTTATACCGTCGTAGAAATCATGCATAAAATTTTGTCAGATGATAGTGATCCGCACAAAATTCGGGGTATGTATATTATGGGTGAAAACCCGGCGATGAGTGATCCTGATTTAAATCACGCGCGTCACGCACTGGCCTCTCTAGAACATTTAGTAGTACAAGATATTTTCATGACTGAGACCGCATGGCTTGCTGATGTGGTTTTACCTGCGAGTGCTTGGCCTGAAAAAACAGGGACTGCTTCTAATACTGACCGTATGGTACAAATGGGACGTCGTGCTCTGAACCCCCCTGGTGATGCTAAGCCTGACTTATGGATTATTCAGGAAATTGCAAAACGTATGGGGCTTGATTGGCATTATGCAGGGGAAGAGAGTGGCGTTGCAGAGGTTTATGAAGAAATGCGCCAAGCCATGCATGCGGTAATTAGCGGAATTTCTTGGGAACGATTAGAAAAAGAGTCGAGCGTCACATATCCTTGTTTAACCGAGGATGACCCTGGTCAACCAACGGTATTTTTGGATGAATTTGCTACGAAAGATGGACGTGTAAATCTAGTGCCAGCCGATATTATTCCAGCCAATGAGAGACCTGATCAGGAGTTCCCTTTTGTGTTGATCACTGGTCGGCAATTAGAGCATTGGCACACGGGTAGTATGACGCGTCGCGCAACGGTGCTAGATGCGATTGAACCGATCGCAACCGTCTCAATGAATGGCGAGGATATTGCGAAATTGGGTGTACAACCGGGTGATGTTGTCACGGTTCAGTCAAGACGTGGTGAGGTGGTGATTCATGTGCGCCGAGATGATGGCACACCTACAGGCTCCATCTTTATACCATTTGCTTACTATGAAGCTGCCGCCAATTTAATGACCAATGCAGCCCTGGATCCATTTGGGAAAATTCCAGAATTTAAATATTGTGCTGTTCGAGTAATTGCCGGTGGCCAAGTATTTAAAAAGCCTGGGTATGACACGAATGAACAAGTATTTAATTTCTAAAATATCAGAGGGGTTTTCTTGATTTTCATTGGTGTAATTTTTCACTTCTTGTAAATTACATCAATACATCAAGTATAGGCATACATTTTCTTAAGTTTGGACAAACTTGTATGCAGTAAACAAACTCAAAAATGTGAATACATTATGGGTCTGTTCGCGAGTAAGACTACTTCTTTTTGATAATTTGGTTTAAAGGATACATTATCAAAATAACTAGTACTCTCTTAGAAGAACTTATTTAAGGTAAGATGGATTCGATTATAAAAATATTATTCGATCATTCATTTCTAGGAAGCGAAGCACTTGTTCACCAGTTCTGTAGGATTTCAGACATTCCAATTTGATAGTCTTAAAGTGTTGCTTGCTAAAGCAACTCCCTTGCGCTCAGGTGATTGTCTAGCCGGCATCGCAGCTATTGGAGATACGGAAAGAGTCGCTGCACAAATCGCTTTAGCAGATTTACCACTTAAACATTTCTTAAATGAGGCTGTAATTCCTTATGAAGACGATGAGGTGACGCGCCTCATTATGGATAGTCATGATCAAAGTGCCTTTCGATTGATTAGTCATTTAACCGTGGGAGATTTTAGAAATTGGCTATTAGCAGATGAAACGGATGGAGCACTCATCGCTAGTGTTTCAAAAGGACTCACTCCAGAAATGGTTTCTGCGGTTTCGAAAATTATGCGCAATCAAGATTTGATTTTGGTTGCAAAAAAATGTCAAATTATTTCAAAGTTTAGAAATACGATCGGTCTGCAAGGTCGATTATCAACTCGGTTACAACCTAACCATTCGACCGATGATCCAGTTGGTATTTCTGCTGCCATTATCGATGGTTTGATGTATGCCAGTGGTGATGCGGTGATTGGTATCAATCCAGCGACTGATAATACGGCCACGATTGCCATGCTCAATCATTTATTAGATGGTGTGATTAGTAAGTTTGAAATCCCCACACAATCCTGTGTTCTTACTCACATCACGAGTACGATTGCCGCAATTAATCAAGGAGCACCGGTTGACTTAGTGTTTCAATCGATTGCCGGGACGCAAGCTGCAAATCAAGGCTTTGGCATTAATCTCGCTTTACTCAAAGAAGGACAGGAAGCTGCGCTCTCTTTAAAAAGAGGAACAGTTGGACAAAATGTGATGTACTTCGAAACGGGGCAGGGAAGTGCTTTATCGTCTAACTCTCATGCATCGGTTGATCAACAAACTTGTGAGGTAAGAGCCTATGCAGTAGCTAGAGCTTTTGATCCCTTACTCGTCAATACCGTCGTAGGATTCATTGGCCCTGAATATTTGTATGATGGTAAACAGATTATTCGAGCAGGGTTGGAAGATCATTTTTGTGGAAAATTATTAGGCTTGCCGATGGGCTGCGATATTTGTTACACCAATCATACCGAGGCGGATCAAAATGATGTGGATACACTTCTGACTTTATTGTCAGTAGCCGGTGTGAATTACATTATGGGTGTGGCAGGCTCGGATGACATTATGCTGAATTATCAGACCACTTCGTTTCATGACGCCTTATATGCACGAAAAGTTTTAGGTTTAAAACCTGCACCAGAGTTTGAAACTTGGTTAGAAAAAATGGGTATTGTTGATCCAAATAATTCAAGTCGATTGAATAGTCAGATCACCTCTGGTTTGAGAGAAATCTTGAAATTAAATGGGAAATAATCGGAAGCGATGAGTACATTTAATCTTTCTAAACAGCCTAACGCTATTCAAGCGATAGATGATCCTCGTGCCCTAGTACATCAAGATGATTGGCAGGATCTGAAGCAGTTTACCAATGCTCGAATTGCACTCGGTCGAGTGGGAACGAGTATGCCAACGAATGCTCAATTAGCCTTCCAGTTGGATCATGCTTTGGCTAGAGACGCCGTGCATTATCAAATGAACTTTGCCCAATTTACACAAGAATTAAGCGCGTTGAATTACGATCTCGTTTCTGTGAAAAGCGCTGCGAAAAACCGTGTGACATATCTGCAAAGACCAGACTTGGGGAGAAAACTCAGTGAGCAATCCAAGTTGGAGTTGGAGTCATTCATAGCCAACAATAAGCAAACTTTTGATTTATTGATTGTGGTCGGAGACGGCCTATCTCCCTTAGCGATTGAAAAAAGAACGCAAGCTTTTTTAAAGGCCTTTTTACCTTTAGTTGAATCCAAAGGTTTCAAAATAGCTCCAATCGTCATTGCAGAGCAAGCTAGGGTTGCTTTGGGTGATGAAATTGCGAGTATCTTAAAAGCGAAGATGGTGATGATATTGATAGGCGAAAGACCTGGATTAAGTTCACCGGATAGTTTGGGCATCTATATGACTTATGAACCCAAAGTGGGAAGCTTAGACTCTGGCAGAAATTGTATTTCGAACATCAGACCCGAGGGCTTGCCAGATGAGCAGGCAGCGCTCAAGTTGTATTACCTTGTATGCAATGCTTTTGAGAAGCAATTATCAGGCGTCCAGTTAAAAGACGAAAGTATTAATACTTTTACAACAATTACTTGATTGCCCGATATTTTTGGATGACCCGTGCCAGCCTTGTGGCAGTGAGATCATTCATCGCAAACCATTTGTTTTGTTCTAAATCCGACGCAGCGCGCAGTTCAACAGGATCTAATAAATAGGCAAAATCAATATGCCAATGTTCTGGTTCATTTTTGATAGGATTTGCCGGGATTAAATGCGCATCAATATCAATCGGTACTAGCGGATTGAAGTTTGTTGGTCTAGCAGTTGTATGCCATCCCGTTTCTTCTTCAATTTCACGAAGGGCAGTTTGCAGTGGGTTTTCTCCAGGGTCAACATGACCGCCAGGTTGGAACCACTCTTTAATGTATCGATGATGAATGAGCAACATTTTTTCACCTTGAATGACAAAGCCACTACCGGTGATGTGACCGGGTAAGTTACTCCGAACAAAAGGGTCAGTCGCTGTTCTAATAAATTCGCATAAAGGTTCTAAGACCACTTTTTCTGCAGGGTACTGCAGATAGTAGGCTTGTAAAAGTTCGTCCATGGCTTCACCGGAAGAGGGCGTAGAAATAGCTTCAGACATTTAGAACCTTCAATTCTTTGTTTATTTGATTTTTTTACTTGGTCTAGTCGATCTTGGTGGCAAGCCGGTATGCTGCGTCAAAATTTGACCTCTGACAGGAGAGTTTGTCCTCCCGACAGTGGTTCTTGCTGAGGTAGACCTTGCTGGAGTGCCTGTTTTACTTGCTAAACTAGGACGTCCCTGACTTTTTACCCCAGGCCTTGATGGTTTGGAGCTAATATTATTTTCAGGCAAAGTAAAGTCACGTGGGTTGTTCACGAGTTTTGTCGTTACTCTGGCCGGCGAACGCGGATTAGCTGCTGAACTCACATTACTGACAGTACTAGCAGTAGAGGAGTTTTTGCGGCGGGCACTTTGATAACTACCATCAGTTTGCGGTTGATAGTTCGGAATTAAATGATGTTTACCATTACCAATTAAATCAGCACGACCCATTTTTTTCAAAGCATCGCGAAGTAAGGGCCAATTATTGGCATCGTGATAGCGTAAGAAAGCTTTGTGCAGGCGACGACGTTTTTCACCGCGTACGATATCAACCACTTCACTGTCTTTGGTGACTTTACGCAAAGGGTTTTTACTGGTGTGATACATCGCCGTAGCGGTTGCCATCGGTGATGGATAAAAGGTTTGTACTTGATCGGCTCTAAAACCATTTTTCTTGAGCCACATCGCGAGATGCATCATATCTTCATCACTCGTACCTGGATGGGCAGCAATAAAGTAGGGGATGAGGTACTGTTCTTTACCGGCTTCTTTAGAGTACTTATCAAATAACTCTTTAAAACGATCATAACTACCAATACCTGGTTTCATCATTTTCGATAGTGGGCCACCTTCGGTGTGCTCCGGAGCAATCTTGAGATAACCACCAACGTGGTGCGTTACGAGTTCTTTAATATAGGCTGGTGCTTTAACAGCGAGGTCGTATCTTAAGCCAGAACTGATTAAGATCTTCTTCACACCTTTGAGGGTGCGGGCACGACGGTAAAGCTGAATCAGTGGTGTATGGTCGGTATTTAAATTAGGGCAGACATCAGGGTAAACGCAAGAAGGTTTACGGCAATGTGCCTCGATTTCTTTTGACTTACAAGCAATCCGGTACATGTTCGCCGTCGGTCCACCTAAGTCAGAAATGACACCAGTAAAACCAGGGACTTTATCCCGAATATCTTCAATCTCACGAATAATCGAATCGGACGAGCGGTTCTGAATAATACGGCCTTCATGTTCTGTAATCGAACAGAAAGTACAACCACCAAAACAGCCACGCATGATGTTGACTGAAAAACGAATCATTTCCCATGCTGGGATTTTGGCATCGCCATAACTTGGATGGGGTGCACGGGCATAGGGTTGGTCAAAAACAAAGTCCATTTCTTCCGTGGTGAGCGGAATCGGCGGCGGGTTTAACCAAACGTCACGTTGAGAAGCACCATCACCATGCTGTTGCACGAGTGCGCGAGCATTACCTGGATTGGTTTCCAAATGCAAAATACGACTTGCATGTGCGTAGAGAACCGGATCTCTTTTAACCGCCTCATAACTAGGCAGGCGAATCACAGTGGTATCTCTGGTTAATCGTTGTTTAGGTGATAAGGAAATCTGTACCGGCGTAAAAACGGGCTTCGTCATTGCGGGAGCCGGGGCTTCTGCGTTCAAATTACTGGCAAGATTAGCATCTTCCTTGGCGCAAGTCTCACCTTGCGCTGCTGCCTGTTCATCCGGCATTAAGTACGGATTAATGGGTGGATCAATCTTACCAGGCTCATCCACTTCGGTAGAATCAATTTCTAAATAACCTTTGGCCGAGCTTCTACGAATAAAAGCTGTACCGCGAACGTCTGTAATATCACCAATCGCTTCACCATTAGCTAGGCGATGGCTAATCTCAACTAAGGCACGCTCAGCATTACCGTATAACAAAATGTCAGCTTTGGCATCCACTAAGATGGAGCGACGAACTTTATCTTGCCAATAATCATAGTGCGCAATCCTGCGCAGTGAGGCTTCAATTCCGCCCATTATGATGGGGACACCAGGGTAGGCTTCTTGGCAGCGCTGAGCATACACAAGAGAGCAACGATCCGGGCGTTTGCCACCTTCGCCACCGGCGGTATAGGCATCATCTCTGCGAATCTTATGATCGGCCGTATAGCCATTGATCATTGAATCCATATTGCCCGCAGTGACGCCAAAATAGAGGTTAGGCTCACCTAAAATCTTAAACGGGTCAGCGGACTGCCAAGCGGGTTGAGAAATAATACCGACTCTAAATCCTTGTGATTCGAGTAATCGGCCAATAATAGCCATACCGAAACTAGGGTGATCTACATACGCATCACCTGTAACGATGATGATGTCACAACTATCCCAGCCGAGATCATCCATTTCTTTACGACTCATCGGAAAGAAAGGAGCACGACCGTAACACTCTGCCCAGTATTTAGGGTAAGAATTCAAGGATGGTGCAGACGGTATTGAGAAAGGTAGTTTAGGATCGCCCATAATTAGTGCCCAATTGTAGGTTATTTTGGCAGAGTTTGCTTGTTTAATCGTGACTTCTTATTTTCCTCCCCCTCTTTTATCAAAGGAGAGAGGGTTTGATGTTTTAAGTCGGTAGGTAAAACGATGAAGCAAAACGCTTAAAAAATAAAATCCACAAGGTTTAAGCCTTGTGGATTTAGCTTGGTAGGTTTTAATTTAATTTTTAACGTGGAGCATAGCCAGGAGGTGGCGGCGGAGGATTCATTGGTGCCGGTGGTGAGCTATTTGGTTGTGAGCGGTAGCCAGGAATTTGATTACCTTTGCTATACATACATTGTTGATAAGCGATGTCGTAACGACGTTGTACATCATCTGAAGATTTTGATCCTGCTCCAGAACCAGCTATAGCACCACCAATCAAACCAATACCTGCGCCTGTAGCAGCAGATCTGCCACTATCACCAATTAATACGCCTGCTACCGCACCAAGTGCTGTGCCAATCGCAGCAGTTTTTGCTGTATCTTTAGTCGCAGATTTATTGGGATCGGATGCGGAAGAATCTGCAAATTGACGGCATTCATAATCTTCAAATTTGAAGACATCAAATGGTTTACCCGCGCCAGGCATTACCGCAACACTAGGTCCTGGAGGTTTTGTCGCACAGGCTGATAAAGTAGCTAGTAGTGCTAAAGCAATTATTGTTTTATTCATCTTGAAACATTCTTTCAAAAAATTGATCAATCAAATTACTACTCTAAAGCTTAAAAGATTAATTTTCAATTAGGGTTCGGAGCTTGTGGTTGTGATGGAACTGTTTTCCAACCTTCAGCGCAATCTCTTACGTAAGGGTAGTAGGTGTTTTTGCTTTCGCAGAAATACCAGTTATTCGCCGCTTGAGCAGGTTGAATATAGGTCGGCGCTTGCTGCTGAATAATCACTGGAGCAGGGTTAACCGGCACAACTACTGGGTTGTAGTAAGGGTAGGGGTAAGCTGGATAAACTGGTCCGTAGTAGGGATAAGGACCTAAATTAATACCAATACCAAAGCGTGGTCCACCACCCCAGCCGCCATGATAGTGACCGTGACCGTAACCATATGCACTAGCATTACCGATTGATAAAACCGTAACTAAGGACAGTATAAGTAATTGTAGTTTTTTCATTTTGACTCCCGCACATCGATGTTGATAACTTCAAAAAAATTTGATGTTGAATAATTACTCTAAATCCCTTTTTCAAAATTATCTATCTTCTATTTTCCTCTTAAGACTTGCATCCTTGCAATTTACTTACGGAACTGGCGATAAATAATTCTAAAAAGGAAACTTTCCTCCAGCAAGCAACATTTATATTCTATTAACGCATAGCTGGATGAAAAGAATACATAATCGATGAAAAGTTTTTCAAGTTCGATTATTCATCCCCAAATAAGCGGGGATGAATTTGATCCCAAGAGTTGTCACTCTTTGAAATTGGATGAAATCGTTGGTATTTTGAGTACAACAGCAACACCTTAAAGGATGATGCGGTTGTAAAAAATATCAGTTTTAGAAGCCGTTTGTTCGAATTAAACCAACAGCAAGCCCTTCAATTGCAAAATCTACGCCTGGATTGACGATGATTGGTTCAAAGTCAGGATTTTCAGCAATTAACTGAATTTGCGGACCTTGTGCGGTTTTCAGTTTGAGCCAACGTTTGACAGTGACTTCATCTTCAATTCTAGCCACAACGATATCTCCATTGCGTGCTTCATGGGCTTTTTTTACAGCTAAGTAGTCACCATCGAGGATGCCAGCATCGCGCATACTCATACCCCGGACTTTGAGTAAATAGTCAGCGCCTTGCGAAAACAAAGAGGGATCAACGGGGATCTGTTTTTCGACGTGCTCAACTGCTAAGATCGGTGAACCTGCTGCAACTCTTCCTATTAGCGGCAAAGTTAATTGAGCAAAAGCTTGAGATGGCAGGATTAATTGTTTTGCAGCTTGTCTGAGGTGCTCTGCTAAACGAATCCCTCTAGATGTACCAGGACTGAGTTCCAAATAACCTTTTTTAGCCAAGGCTTTTAAATGCTCTTCTGCAGCATTCGCAGAGGCAAAGCCAAATGTTTGTGCAATCTCAGAGCGTGTTGGAGGCGCTCCAAATTCACGAATAGAGTCTTCTACTAACTTTAATATCTCAGCTTGCCTAGGGGTTAATTTAGGTAAATCACTCATGATAGGTAACTTTCTCTGTTGATATATACATGGTGTTATTTTATACAGTTTTTTAAGTTAATACAATAGTTTGGCCTTGTTTTCTGTGGTGCTATCGATTTTTGAGTTTGAAGTGAGTTTTGAGTTATAAAATTAATAATCAAGAACAGTGTGTTTTTGGGTCTAAGGATGGTCGAGGAGATAGTAAAGTTGAAGAATATTTTAATCATTGGCATGGGTGGCACGATTGCAGGTGTTGCCCCAAATCCTGATTTGGACCCTTTGCAATATGCTGCTGGACAGGTGAGTATTGCGGACCTCTTGAAAAATAGCTTGCCTATACAGCTCAGCGAGCAAGTTCATCTGGAAACCTTACAACTCGCAAATATCAATAGTGCTGATTTAACTGAGGGATTAATGTCTGAGCTAGGACAGTCAGTTTGCTACGCCCTAAAAAATCCCCAATATGACGGAATCGTCATTACGCACGGTACGGATACGATGGAAGAGACCGGTCTCTTCCTACATTTGGTTTGCTCTCGGTTAGCGAAGAATCTGTCGAAGGCAGTAGTATTAACGGGTGCTATGCTACCTTCCAATGCCCCTTTAGCTGATGGACCACAAAATTTATCCCAGGCTGTAGAGCTCGCAGCGTTTTTAGGCGCTTCCTTTGAGCCTAGGCTTCAATTGGGCGGGGGGATTTACGGCGTCTTTGCAGGTAAGGTAATTTGCGCTAAAAATTACATCAAAAGAAGCTCTAATCAGATCAATGCGCCAGTGATGGATAGTCCTGATTTATGTTCAGCTACCAACTCTACACAATCATTTTGCTCTGAATTTGCTTTGGATTTTCCTCAACGAGGGGAGGTCTGGCCTTGGGTTGAGGTATTAACAAGTCATGCGGGTGCTCGACCAGACTTATTGAGATTCTTAGTAAATCAAGGAGTTGATGGAATTGTATTGGCGGGTACAGGGCAGGGTAATATTCACGAGAATTTAATCGAGAGCATTCTAGAAGCGAAAGAGCAGAAGATACCGATGATTAGAGCTTCACGTACGCTTTTGGGTGATATTCGACCAGAAGTGCCGGTAAGTGATCAATTTTTAGGCACAGTTGCTGCCAGAAACCTATCCCCAGCTAAAGCTCGGATTGCCTTGCAATTATTCCTATATTCACACAGAACTAAGAAGGATTTGGATTTAGGGCGATTATTTGATACAATCTAGGGCTACCCTTTACGTATTGAGGTATTTCCTCATTGTGTAAAGTTTATTTGTTTTCACCCTTGCTACACTGACAAGTCATTTAAAGACTTGGACGCCCAGGTAGCTATTACCACAAGGAGTGTTTGATGCGTCATTATGAAATCGTATTTATCGTCCACCCGGACCAAAGCGAGCAAGTGCCCGCGATGATTGATCGTTACAAAGCAACTTTAACGGCTGCTAACGGTAAGGTCCATCGTGTTGAAGATTGGGGTCGTCGTCAGATGGCTTACTTAATCAACAAATTAGCCAAAGCCCATTATGTATGTATGAATATTGAGTGTGATCAGGCGACTTTGTCTGAGCTCGAGCATGCATTTAAATTTAACGACGCTGTTTTACGTCATTTGATTATTCAAATGAAAAAAGCTGAAACTGAACCTTCCATCATGATGAAAGAAGTTCAGCGTGAAGAATCTCGCAAAACTCAGCAAGTGGAGGCACCTGCTGCTCAATGATTGACCCGAGTCTGAACATTAATTCTTTCAGATTAACAGCTCGCATCAGTTCAAAAGAAGCTATTCGATATACACCAGTAGGACAAGCAGTACTGAAGTGTGAATTACAACATTCCGGTACAGCATTAGAAGCAAATAAGGTGCGAAAAGTGGAAATGAGTTTGATGGCAATTGGAGTAGGACAAGTTGTAGAAGTTCTAGACCAATTAGAAATAGGGCAGTTAGTTGATGTAACAGGATTTATGGCACAGATGGGAATAAATCGTAAAGCACTCGTCTTTCATATAACCAACATTAATACTTAATACATTAAGGAAATATCATGGCCTTTGGCAAAAAAAATGTAGATTTTAAGAAAAAGCCGGCACAAAACCCGCTATTTAAGCGTAAGCGTTTTTGCCGTTTTACTGTAGCAAACGTTGATCAAATCGACTATAAAGATGTCGAAACATTAAAAGACTTCGTTGGCGAAAACGGTAAAATTACTCCAGCCCGTCTAACTGGTACAAAAGCAAAGTATCAGCGTCAGTTAGATACAGCAATCAAGCGCGCACGTTTTTTAGCGTTCTTGCCGTTCACTGATCAACATAAACACTAATTGGAGAAATATTCATGCAAGTCATTCTTCTTGAAAAAGTAGCCAATTTAGGCAATCTAGGTGATGTAGTTCGTGTTAAAGATGGTTTTGCACGTAACTTCTTAATTCCACAACGTATGGCTCGTCGCGCTACTGAATCAGCTATTGCTGACTTTGAAGCTCGTCGTGCAGAACTAGAAAAAATTGCTGCAGAAAAACTCGCACAGGCACAAGCTGTTGGTGAGAAATTACTCGGTCAAGTTATCGAAATCAGCCAAAAAGCTGGTGTTGATGGTCGTCTCTTCGGCTCAGTAACTAACCACGACATTTCTGCAGTTTTAAGCAGTAAAGGTTTCACAATCGAAAAAGGTGCTGTTCGTCTTCCGAATGGTCCATTAAAAGCGGTTGGTGAATACCCAGTAGCGATTGCACTTCATACTGATGTAGTAGTTGAAGTCAACGTCAAGGTTATTGGCGCAGCTGCTTAAGTCTAAATCTTCAACTATTAAAGATTGAAGATGCCAAGTACAGATCCCCTTCTACCTCAAACCCCCACGGGTGAGTTGGATCGGGCTGTACAAGGTCTAAAAACCCCCCCTCATTCAGTAGAAGCAGAGCAATCCGTTCTCGGTGCTTTGTTACTTGATAACAACAGTTGGGATTTGGTCGCGCCAATTCTTGGTGAAATCGACTTTTATCGCACTGAACACTCAGTTATTTTTCGCTCAATTGGCAAACTGGTTAATGAAAACAAGCCAGCAGATGTGCTGACAGTCCATGAAGAACTTAAATCGACAGGTCTTGGCGAAAATTATGGGATCACTTATTTAAATCAGCTCAGTAGTAATACGCCTAGCTCGGCGAACGTCCGAGGCTATGCCCAGATCATTCGTGATCGTAGTATTTTGCGCCGGCTCATTCAGACGGCGGATAGTATTGCTAACTCTGCCTTTGATCCTGAGGGTAAAGCAGTGCGTACCTTGCTCGATGAAGCAGAGTCCAGAATCCTGGCCATTGGAGAAATCGGTGGTAGCACCCGCGAATTCTTCGAGATGGAAGAGTTAATGACTGAAGCTGTGGTTCGTATTCAAGAACTCCAAGCGCGCGGTGGTTCGAACGAAATTACCGGTGTAGCGACAGGCTTTATTGATCTAGATAAAAAAACCAGTGGTTTACAAAAAGGCGATTTGATCATTGTTGCGGGTCGTCCGAGTATGGGTAAAGCACAACCACTGGACGCTCAAATTAAAACATGGAGCGGTTGGAAACAAATGCAAGATTTGATGGTCGGTGATGCACTGGCTTCTATCGACGGTCAAGCATCCTTTGTGACGGGTATCTTTCCACAAGGATTAAAAGAAATTTATGAAGTGGTTTTTTCAGATGGTAGAGCTACACAATGTTGCGCTGAGCACTTGTGGCGAGTCTCTCATCCTGATTGGATTGCTGCAAAAGTCTTGTCTACTGCTGAACTTGCAAATTCTTTAGCGCAGGATATTCAGCCAAGTCAGTTATCAATTGATGCGATTACGGGTGATTTTGGAGCAACGAAATCTTTACCCATGGATCCTTGGTTGCTAGGAGCACTACTGGGTTGTATCGAGACAGTGGACGCGGGCGAAATTATTTTTAAAGAATTGAATGAGGTCTTTTTAGAAAAACTTCAAACTGAGCTCGCCCAAGAATTCCAAGAAATCGCGACTACTTTCGCAATAGTAAAAACCAATTTAGGTCAGTTGCGCTGGCGCAGAGTGTTGCCAAGTAAATTACTCGTCAATGGCGCATCGTTCGTTGCACCTTGTCCAATCAATGAAGCGTTCAGTCAAGTTGGTTTATCTCTGAACTCTTTTATACCTAGTATTCCAAGTAATTATTTACTGGCGAAAAAGCCGGTTCGTCAGGCACTCCTGCAGGGGCTCATAGCTGGCTTTGCAAGTAACCAAACTGGTTCGCCCAGACAGCAATCACTATCTGTATTATCAGGGTCATTTGCTAAAGAGATTACTTCTCTAGTGAGGTCATTAGGCGGTACTTGTGAGCTCACAAATCAAGCTAAAGATAATTCATCCCTAGGCTATAGCTTAGAAATAGATTTACCTGTGGATGGCCATACTCCGGTTGTTACTTTTGCGAATATTCAAGCTGTAAGAAGAGCGCAGGCACAATGTATTTCGGTTAGTCATCCAAGTAAAACCTATCTCACAGATGATTATGTGGTTACCCATAACACGTCGTTTGCGATGAATATCGCTGAGCATGTGGCGATTAAAGAGGGCTTACCAGTTCTAGTGTTTTCGATGGAGATGGGCGCTTCTCAGTTAGCGACTAGAATGCTCGGTTCAGTCGGTCGGGTTAATCAAGGACGATTAAAGACCGGTAACTTAAACGATGAAGAGTGGAGCCGTTTTACTAATGCGATTGGCTTACTTAATAAAGCGCCAATGCTCATCGATGAAACGGGTTCTTTGAGTTCTCTTGAGTTACGTGCTCGCGCTAGAAGGATGGCTCGTAAGTACGGTAAGGTTGGTTTAGTTGTGATTGACTATTTGCAATTGATGGCTGGTAAAGGTGGTACTTCAGGCGATAACCGGACAACCGAAATCTCTGAAATCTCTCGCTCTTTAAAGTCCCTTGCTAAAGAAATGGGCTGTCCTGTGATTGCCTTATCGCAGTTAAATCGTAGCTTAGAAAACCGCGAAAACAAGCGCCCAATCATGTCCGATTTACGTGAGTGCGTCTCTGGCAATACCCAAGTTGTTCTTGCTGATGGTACTTTGAGACCGATTAAAGAATTAGTCGGCTCTACCCCGTCTGTGATTGCGATGGATGAACAACAGCAATTGCAAAGTGCAGTGAGTGATTGTGTTTGGTCAGTCGGTGTAAAGCCTGTTCAACGGATTCAGACACAAAGTGGCTTGACCCTTACAGCAACAAAAAATCACCGTATTTATACCCAAAAAGGCTGGCAGACTGTTGCCGATTTAACGAGCGGGGACGAGGTTGCAATTGCGAATCAACCCGTTCAAACTCTAGCTCAGGCTATCTCTTTGGGCATATCCTGGGATCCAATTCTTACTATTGAGGATGCTGGTGAAGAAGAGGTTTTTGATTTAACTGTACCTAGTCATGGCTCTTGGTTGGCTGGTGGCATCGTTTGCCATAATTCCGGTGCGATTGAGCAGGATGCAGACGTCATTATTTTTATTTATCGTGATAGCGTTTATCACCCAGAGACGGATCGACCTGGTGTTGCTGAGGTCATCATTGGTAAACAACGAAATGGTCCGATTGGTGTCGTTGAACTGTCTTGGCAGGGCGAGTTTACTAAATTCGATAACTTAGCGCATGGTTACCAATCAAATCCTTTTACGGGTAATTCTGGTGGCTCTAGCTCCAATAATGTTCCTTTCTAAGCTGAATTTGCCGATTTGATCTTACAAAAAAGTAAGTCTTAACTGTGCATATGCTTCAAAGTGGGGCATGACCCTTTAAATAGGGTATTTAAAGTCTCAGAGCATTGTTATGTGTTGTTAAATTACTATTTACATGACTATTTCATGAATGAAGTGCAAAATAATATCCTAGTATTACTTTAGGTCTTCTTTTATCAACGAAATCTATCTTATTCTGAAACTATGTCAATCCATATTGCTTTAAATCACGTTACCGAATATAAATATGATCGTATGATCAACTTAGGACCTCAAGTTGTTCGCTTAAGGCCTGCACCCCATACCCGTAGTAAGATTATTTCTTACTCCCTCAAGATTGAACCCAAAACCCATTTCGTCAACTGGCAGCAAGATCCTTTTGCAAACTATCAGGCAAGACTGGTCTTCCCCGAAAAAACCAATATCTTTAAGGTGACGGTAGACCTCGTGGTTGAAATGGCTGTTTTTAATCCTTTTGATTTCTTTTTAGAAAAGCATGCTGAGAAATATCCTTTTTCCTATACAACAAGTGAAAAAAAAGAACTACTACCTTACTTAGAGCTCATCGAGTTATCGCCAAATTTTAAGAAATATCTGGCTAGCGTTGACCGCACTGAGGTCAGGACAATTGATTATTTGGTGAAGTTAAATCAGAAATTACAAAAAGATATTAAGTATCTCATCCGCATGGAGCCAGGAGTTCAAACACCTGAAGAAACGCTGACACTTTGCAGTGGTTCTTGCCGTGACTCTGCTTGGTTAATGGTGCAACTATTAAGACATTGTGGCTTGGCTGCACGTTTTGTTTCAGGGTATTTAATCCAATTAAAAGCAGACGTAATGGCTCTCGATGGTCCTAGCGGAACCGATGTAGACTTTACCGATTTACACGCTTGGTGTGAAGTGTTTTTACCAGGTGCTGGCTGGGTTGGTCTAGATCCAACTTCAGGATTATTAGCTGGTGAAGGTCACGTGCCGCTGGCCTGTACGCCCGATCCAAGTGGAGCGGCGCCGATTGAGGGTGCTGTTGATAAATCTGAAGTAGAGTTCGCGCATCACATGCAAGTGACGCGTATTTACGAATCTCCACGCGTTACCAAACCGTATACCGAAGAGCAGTGGGAAAAAATTAATCAATTGGGCGATTATGTCGAACAACAATTAGTTGATGGTGATGTTCGTTTAACCATGGGCGGCGAGCCAACCTATGTGGGTATCGATAATCTAGATGCTCCAGAGTGGAATACCGAGGCACTTGGACCTACTAAGCGTGGTTTTGCTACCGAATTAGTGGGTCATCTTTACGAGCAGTATGGTAAAGGTGGCTTCTTACATTTTGGTCAAGGTAAGTGGTATCCCGGTGAGCAGTTACCGCGTTGGGCTTTGTCAATTCATTGGCGCGCTGATGGTGAAAAAGTTTGGGGTAAGCCTGAGCTGTTTGCCGATGAACGCGATGACTTGCATTACACCAGCGCCGATTCTAAAAAATTTATTTATACACTGACAAAGAACCTTGGACTTACCGATGAGTTCATTCGACCGGCTTATGAGGATGTCTTTTATTATTTGTGGCGTGAATCCAAGCTGCCTGTAAATGTCGATCCATTTGAGTCAAACTTAGAAGATCCGCTCGAGCGTCAGCGTTTAAAACGTGTTTTTGAACAAAAAAATGATGCAGTAATTGGTTATGTTTTACCGATTAGTGCCAAGCCTAGTCACACTCTTTCTGAAACGACTTGGTCAACTGGCCCATGGTTAATCAGAGATGATCGCATGTACTTGTTACCTGGTGATTCGCCAATGGGTTATCGCTTGCCGTTAAATTCTTTGCCGTGGGTCTCTAAAGAGCAATACCCTTATTTGATTGAAGAGGATCATTTTGCCCCTAAAGCTCCTCTTGCTTCGCATGCACAAATTCGACAACAGTTAGATGACGGACATTTCCCATCAGGTATGCAATCTGTGACATTTGGTGCTACCAAGACGGATCCGCGTCGTAAAGAGTTTGAGGTCAGTGGCAAACAGTCTAATATGACTGCCGAAACAGGTCCTGGTAAAGTCGGCAATGTTGGTAAAGTGACTAGTAAGATGGTGACTGATATCCGTAAGGTACCCGACTTTCAAGAATCAGCGCACTGGGTAACTCGCACAGCCATCTGTGTAGAAGTTCGTGACCCAATGCGTGCTAATGGACCGGATGCAGTGGCTGAATTTGGTGGTAAGAACGGTGTGATGTATGTCTTTATGCCACCACTTTCACGCTTAGAGGATTATTTAACATTACTCGTTGCGATAGAAAAAACAGCAGATCAACTGCAATATAAGATTGTGCTCGAAGGCTACGGACCACCGAAAGACTTCCGTCTCAAGACCTTAAGTGTGACGCCTGATCCAGGAGTAATTGAGGTGAATATTCACCCAGCTTATAACTGGACTGAACTCAAAGACAATACCGAGTTCTTATATCAAGCGGCTTTTGAATCACGCTTGACGGCTGAAAAATTCATGATGGACGGACGCCACACAGGTACTGGTGGCGGTAATCATTTTGTGATGGGCGGTGCAACACCAGCAGACAGTCCATTTTTGAGAAAGCCAGAACTCTTAGCTAGCTTGATTTTATTTTGGCACAACCATCCAAGTCTTTCTTATTTGTTTAGTGGCATTTTCATTGGCCCAACGAGCCAAGCACCACGGGTCGATGAAGCTAGAAATGATCAACTCTACGAATTGGAAATCGCGATTAAAGAAATTTATGCTAACCGTAAAAAATATGGCACACAAATGCCACCATGGTTGGTGGATCGCTCGCTGAGAAATATTTTGATTGATGTCACGGGCAATACCCACCGTAGTGAGTTTTGTATCGATAAACTCTACTCACCAGACAGTTCTACTGGTCGTTTAGGTTTGTTAGAACTTCGTGCATTTGAAATGCCACCCCATGCTCGTATGAGTATTGTGCAACAACTATTACTGAGAGCTTTAATCGCCCGTTTCTGGGATGAGCCATATCTTGCTCCAGCAACCCGTTGGGGAACTGAGTTACATGATCGTTGCTTGTTATCGTCATTTGTAAAAGCAGATTTTGCCGACGTCATCCAAGAATTAAAAACTGCTGGCTTTGATTTTGATTTAGAGTGGTTTGCACCCCATTTTGAATTCCGCTTCCCATTAATTGGCCAAGTTCGTACGATGGGTTGTGAGTTGGAACTACGCACCGCTCTCGAGCCATGGCATGTGATGGGTGAAGAAGATGGTGGCACCGTACGCTATGTCGATTCATCTCTTGAGCGTGTTGAGATTTTAGTGCGCGGTTTGAATCAAAGTCGCTACGTTGTGACTTGTAATGGTCAAGCTGTACCGCTCATGTCAACCGGTCGTGCTGGTGAGTTTAGTGCCGGAGTGCGTTTCAAAGCGTGGAATCCACCTTCTAGTTTGCACCCTAGCATCGGTATTCAGTCACCTTTAACATTTGATTTAATTGACACATGGACGAAACGTTCAGTGGGGGGTTGTCAGTATCATGTGATTCATCCGGGTGGCACGAATTATGCTGGCTTCCCAATCAATGCCTATGAAGCTGAGGCACGTCGTTTGTCTAGATTCTTTATGATGGGGCATACCCCTGGAGTTTCATTACAAACTGTGCCGAATATTGACTTAGCAGGTAGTAAAGAGTTTCCATTTACGCTAGATTTGCGTCGCTAGATTTCACCTTAGGTGATAATAAGGCATGTCCCAATCTCAAAGCCAATCGAGTTTCTTTACAGAACCAACGACTCAACAGCAGTCGAGTACCCAGCAGTATGAAGCTGTATCGAAAGCGGATACAACCCATTATGATGAGTTGTACACTTCCGAACAGTCTGGAGCGTCCTCGATGCGTCCCTATTGGCGTGATTTCTTTAGCTATTTACAGCCCAAAGGACTGAGTGACTTTAATGCTCGTACTAATGAAATCGAGCGACAAGTTCGAGATAATGGAATTACCTACAATATTTATGTGGATGAAAACGGTCCCACAAGACCGTGGACCATTGATTTATTTCCCTTAATTATTCCTCATGAAGAATGGCTAGTGATTCAAGCAGGGATTTTGCAACGCGCAAAATTGCTCGAAGCAATGATGCAAGACGTTTATGGTGAGGGTGCCTTAATTAAAGAAGGCTTAATTCCGCCAGCTTTGGTGAATGGCCATCCCGGTTATTTACGATCCATGCATCAGGCGATTCCGAAAGATAAGAAACACTTACACATCATGGCCTTTGACTTGGCCCGTGGTCCGAATGGTAATTGGTCCGTTCTATCACAACGTACTCAAGCTCCTTCAGGCCTTGGTTATTTGTTGGAAAATCGTAACTTGGTTTCCAAGCAGTTTCCGAAAGCGTATGAGCAAATGCGCATTGAGTCCTTGACGAGAGTTTACCGTGGTTTAGTACAGTCATTAAAAAGGGAAAGTAAGGCAGGTCAAAATGCGCATATCGTTTTACTTACACCGGGACCTTATAACGAAACCTATTTTGAACATGCCTATCTTGCTAGGTATTTAGGTTTAACCCTAGTTGAAGGCAATGATCTGACAGTGCGCAATCAATGTGCCTATCTGCGAACCATTCATGGTTTAGAACCAGTCCATGTGATCATTAAACGCCTGGATGATACGTTTTTAGACCCCTTGGAGTTAAAAGAAGACTCGACCTTAGGCGTGCCAGGACTGATGCAGGTCATTCGTGCTGGCAATGTGGTGATCGCTAATGCACCAGGCAGTGGATTTTTGGAGTCACCTGGCTTACTGGCATTTTTGCCAAGTATTAGTGAGCGGTTACTGGGCCAACCATTGCTATTACCGGCACTGGATACTTGGTGGTGTGGCGAAGATGCTGCTTTTGAAGCTGCTCAAGAAAACCTTGTTAATAGTGTTGTCAAATCAACTTATCCCTCTTTGGATGGTCATCAACATTTTGATTCCTTTTTAGTCAAGAACTTAAACCCTAAAGAGGTCTCTAAACTTCTCGAGAAGATTAAAAAATCCCCTGATGATTTTACGATTCAATCCTATTTGCCACTAGCCCAAATACCGACTTGGCAAGCAGATAGTAATCCTGATTTAGAAAAGTGTATTGAACCGCGGTCTTATATGTTGCGTGTTTTTGCAATGAGTGATGGTCTTGGTAACTCTTGGCAGATTTTACCTGGCGGTTTAGCTAGGATTGCTGCCAATCCAGACGGCGTTGCCTCGATGCAAAGAGGGGGTAGTAGTACCGATGTTTGGGTACAAGGACAGAGCTATACACAGCTGCCCATTTTATTTCCAAGCAAAGCGACTTCGGTAGGTAAAGCCCATCGAGATAGGGTGATTACGAGTCGATCTGCTGAAAATTTATTTTGGTTTGGCAGATACACAGAACGAAGTGAAAATACCGCAGTCTTAGCCACCATGTATCTAGAGAGTTTAAATAGTGAAAACTCTCAATCTGACTTGCTATGGAATTGGTTAGATAAATTATGTCAAATCAATGGTCTGATGCCATTCCCCCTCGCCGGTGGGCAAACAGCTACTGCCGAGACGGAGCAGCGCGATGAACGAATGCTGTTGTCGCATTTGAACTCGACGACCTTAATGAGCGTCGGCTCTAACCTAAGGGCTTTACAAGCCTCCGCCTCAAAAATTCGCGAATCACTTTCGACCGACTTGTGGTCGATGATCAATCGTTGTGTCGAGCGCTTTGAAAAAGACAATAAATTAATGAAGGTAGGTAATGATTATTCAATTACCTTAGCCTTGCAAGGCTTATCAACTACTAATCAATTTTTATCCGCTATTACCGGAGCGCAAAACGATCGAATGACTAGGGATGCAGGTTGGACTTTGATGAATATTGGACGTTTGATTGAGCGTTTACAGTTTTTCTCTAGTATTTTGGAAGGTGCAATCGAAGAGGGTGTTTTGGCTAATCCATTCAATGATACTTCTGGATTTAATACTCTTTTAGGATTGTTTGATAGCACCATTACCTTTCAGGCTCAACATCAGCAAAGTAGAGATTTAAACGAATTATTGGAATTACTTGTTTTTAATACTGAAAATCCGCGTTCAATCGCTTGGATTACCCGTAAATTAAGAAATCGATTAGCGAAATTAACCAACTCTGAAACACGGGTTGAACATAGTCATGTCGATGTTTTAGTGCATTTAGTGCCACAAGTAAAAGAGGTGGCTTTTGAGGAATTACTGGATTGCGTGAAAGATTGTATTCGTCAAGCATGGGCGATTTCTGATGAAATTACGGGACGCTATTTCACGCATATCAAAAATAGCGCCTACAAAATTCAGAGGTAAATGTGAAACTTGATATTCTGCATGAGACGGTTTACGATTATGATTTTCCGGTAGATATTACGCAGCATTTAGCGCATTTAAAACCCAATGATTGTCTTGGGCAACAAGTTCTATCCGCACGTCTTACGGTAAGTCCTGAGCCGGACTACTTTGAAGATCGAACCGATATTTTTGGTAATGTTAGTACGTTTTTTTCAATTGAATCTAGACATACTCGTTTAAAGACTGTTGCAAAAAGTGTTATTGAAACGGATTCCGACAATGCTTTCGTGCAAAATGACTTGATGAGTCCATCTTGGGAAGAGACTCGAAATTTTCATCGCTATCAAGCAAATCAACCGATTGCCCCGGCAGCAGACTTTATTTTTTCCTCACCGATGATTTTGTTTCATGAGGATTTTGTTCAATTTGCGAAGGAATGTTTTTTAGCAAAAACACCTATTTTGATGGCTGCAGTGGCACTGATGCAAAAGATTCATCACGAATTGCAATATGAAACAGCTTCGACTGATGTCAATACGCTAGCTATTGATTCCCTAAAAAATCGTAAAGGGGTCTGCCAAGATTTTGCCCATATTATGATTTCTTGCTTACGGATGTTAGGCCTTCCTGCGCAGTATGTCAGTGGTTATATGTTAACCAAACCACCACCTGGTAAACCTAGACTGATTGGCAGTGATGCCTCACATGCTTGGGTAGCAACTTATGTTCCTGCCGTCAACGGTTTTACTGAGGCAGGTTGGTTTCATTTTGACCCAACGAATAACCGCTGGGGGCGTCATGCACCAGGTGAGGAATATGTTATCTTATCGCGAGGTAGAGATTATGCAGACGTCTCACCCATACGAGGGGTGATTCATGGTGGTGGTAACCATCGTTTATCCGTTGCCGTGACGGTGTTGCCCTTTAATGAAAAATTATTATTTGATTGAACAGTGCTAAAGGAAATTTTATGCAGGAATATTTAGGATCTTGTTTGTGTTCAGGTGTTCATTACAAAATTACTAATCAACTGGGGCCGATTGTCTATTGTCATTGCCTACGCTGTCAAAAAGCGAGTGGTTCCGCCAGTGTTAATTCCGTTGAAATACAGCGTAGTGATTTTACGATTACGCAGGGTCATGATTTAGTGCAGTGCTTTGAAAATCCAGGTCAAGTAAACCGTTTTTTCTGTAAGCATTGTGGCTCTCAGCTTTTCAGTCAACGCGAGGCCACGCCTGATTCGATGCGTGTAAGGTTAGGAACTTTAGATACTAAAATTGATAAAAAAGTTGCGTTTCATATCTTTGTAGATTCGAAACCACTGTGGGACGATATCCTCGATGATGCCCCACAGTATCCCGCTAGACCTGGTGATTAGTCCACAGTAATTTTTGCGTCATCCACGACTTTTTTCCAGCGAATCCCTTCCTTTTTCACAAAGGCAGATAATTCTTCGGGTGTTGTCGTTTCTACATCAGCACCTTGCTCTTCGATTTTCTTCTCAACCGTTTTGTCGTGCAGTAATTCTACTAATACCTTATTGAGCTCAGTAATAATTGCTTTAGGTGTTCCAGCAGGAGCAAACATGGCATACCACTGATCTACTTCAACATGCTGAATACCTTGCTCGTTTAAAGTCGGCACATTGGGCAAGACGGGTGATCTTTTTTTACCCGCTATCCCTAAAGCCTTGAGCTTGCCACCCTTAACCTGTGTATAGGCAGAAAATAAGCTGGGAAACATGACCTGAGTAACTCCAGCCATCGTATCAACGATCGCTGGGGATGATCCTTTATACGGAACATGTAGCATGTCAGTGCCAGTGCTTAATTTAAAAAGCTCGCCCGATAAATGCGGGGCTGTCCCTTTACCAGCTGATGCGTAGCTTAATTTACCCGGTTGTGATTTAAGTAGTGCCACTAACTCTTTGGCAGAATTGACATTTACACTCGGATTTACTACAACTAAGGTCGGAGATGTTGCAACCATCGTGATTGGCTCAAAGTTTTTAATTGGATCGTAACGCAACTTTTGCAATACAGGGTTGATACCGTGAGTCGCAATATAACCAAACATGAGGGTGTAACCATCCGGATTAGCACGCGCTACAAATTCACTAGCAATGGCACCATTAGCGCCTGCTTTATTATCGACAATGACGGGTTGCCCTAGTCTGCTACTGAGCCCTTGGCCAATAATTCGGGCCATTGCATCATTTGCGCCACCTGGTGCAGTGGGGACCACAATCGTGATGGTTTTGCTTGGGTAGGCTTGGGCATGAACGAGCGAGTTCGCACTTAGAGCAGTTAAACTCAAAGCAATCACAGGTAAAAAGCCTTTTCTAATAAAACGATTAAATTGCTGGCTAAACCTTGATAGGGAAGTTGAGTTTTTCATGGGCGGATCCTTTAAGTCAGAATGGTGATTATAAATGATAGGGGATTAATAATTTGGCGTGTCTCTAATTCTTGCATGTTTCCGTCTAATATCATTCCCATTTAATTTTTTCAATTAAGCTTATCAACCCCAAAATAATCCTTAGGATTTTTAGAATAGATACGGTATAATTACGGTAATTACTTAACTGGAAAAGCACGATGAAAAACAATCAACGCTTTGAAATGGTCCTGAATACATCCGATAAATACGCGATCAACCTTGCGGCAGAATTGGCTGGCACTTCAATGGCTAACTTCGTGAGAAGTGCAGCAAAGGAAAAAGCACTTCAGATCATTGATAAAGAAACACGAATCTCCCTCAACGAAAAGGACTTTACCAAATTTGCAAATGCTTTGAGCGGAGGGTTTCAGCCCAATGAAGCATTAAAAAGAGCAATGGAAAAGGCAGGGAATTTAGAGATTGTTTGAAGATCAAGCACTAGATTCAAAAGTCCACGACCGAAACTCTTTTCGTTGCGAGGAACCTTTATTAGTTCAGTTTCTGCAAAAGGAGGCTGGTCAGTTAGAGAAAAGAAACATCACTAAAACTTTTGTTCTGGTCGATCCGTTAAATCCATCTGAAATTGTAGGGTTTTATTCTTTGAGTACTGCCCAAATCGACCACCAGAATTTTTCTGAGGGTCAAAAAAAGAAACTGCCTAGATATCCTATACCTTGTATTCGATTAGGTCGATTAGCAAGAAGTCTTGACTTTAAGGGACAGGGAATCGGTGAATTACTCATTGGAAAAGCATTACTTCGTTGTCAGGATGTTCAGAAATCCGTAGGTGCCTATGCCCTGATTGTGGATGCAAAAAACGAAAATGCCCGCGATTTTTATATCCAATATGGATTTATTCCGTTTAATCACGATGACCATCATCTCTTTTTAGTTTTGTGATTTTCTAAAGTCGTTTCGAAAATAATCACGTATTCCGGTCTCCATTAATTTGTTGAAGATACAATACTATCTAATACAAAATCATTAGGAGCATCATCTTGAATCATCCTTTAAAAATGCTAGTTATAACAGGCATTATTGCCCTTGGTACCGTTTTTCAATTTGAAGCGAGTGCACAGGCCTATCCGAATAAACCAATCAAAATCGTGGTCGGTTTTTCACCTGGAGGTGGACCAGATATTACCGCTAGAGTTCTTGGTCAAAAATTCTCTGAAAAATGGAACCAAAGCGTTGTAATCGAAAATAAGGTCGGAGCAGGTGCGAATATTGCATCTCAATTCGTGGCGAACTCCAAACCCGATGGCTATACCTTATTGTCTGTTTCTAACGCTTTTTCGATTTCTCCTGCCATCTATCCGAAATTGCCATTTGATGCAATGAAAGATTTTGATGGCATTACTTTGACGGCGACAGGTCCAGCACTTCTGATTATTTCACCAAAGTTAAAAGTAACTTCGGTGGCTGAGTTGATTGCGATGGCTAAGAAAAACCCTGGTCAAATGACTTATAGCTCAGCAGGAATTGGCAGTGGCTCTCATTTCGCGGCAGAAATCCTTCGCGCCAAAGCCGGTCTTGAGTTATTGCATATTCCTACTAAAGGCATTCCTGAAGGTTTGACAGAAGTGATCTCTGGGCGAGTTGATTTCTTTATAAGCCCTTATGCCAGTGCGATTGCCATGGTTAAAGACGGCAGAGCAAAAGCGATTGCCATCACCTCTTTAAAGCGCAGCAAGGATATGGCAGATATGCCAACTATTGCTGAAACAGTTCCTGGTTATCAATGGCAATTTTGGTATGGCTTGTTAGCGCCCGCCGGCACTCCTAAAGAAATACTCCAACAAATTGCACTCGAAGTGAAGCGGATTAATGAATTGCCGGAATTAAAAGAACGCTATGCTTCCATTGGGATTGAGCCGGCCTCTGATACCCCAGCCCAATTTGATATTTTTGTACAAAATGAAATCAAAGATTTTTCAGCCATTGCAAAAGCTGCAAAAATCATCGCCGAATAAATAATAAAAGTAATCACTAAACAGGAGAAAAAAATGCAAGGAACAGCAAAAAACGGTATTTACTATGAAATCGAGGGCGAAGGTCCTTGGATGACTTTGTCCCATTCACTCGCTTGTGATATCCACATGTGGGATCCACAAATGGCTCTGTTAACAAAGCATTTTAAGGTCTTGCGATTTGACACCCGTGGACACGGTAAAAGTGTCGTGCCACAGGGTCCCTACACAATGGAACAATTAGCT
Source organism: Burkholderiaceae bacterium (assembly GCA_947448305.1). GTDB lineage: Bacteria > Pseudomonadota > Gammaproteobacteria > Burkholderiales > Burkholderiaceae > Polynucleobacter. The sequence goes on along the minus strand of CANFME010000004.1, from coordinate 22,234 downwards.
GATGATGTTTATGAGTTATTTGGTGAACTCGGTATTACCAAGACCCATTGGATGGGTTTATCGATGGGCGGTATGATTGGCCAAACTTTAGCGCTAAAGTACCCAGAAATTTGCGCATCGTTGGTCCTAGCTGATACCACCAGTCGTAGACCTGATAATGCTTTAAAGATGTGGGGTGACCGCATCATCACAGCTAGAAATGAAGGGATGCAAGGCGTTCTCGAAAGCACGATGCAAAGATGGTTTACTGAGCCGTTTCGGATTGCTAACTCTGCTGCCTATCAAGCGACTGCTCAGGGAGTGTTAAATACGCCAGTTGAGGGTTTTGCGGGTTGTTGCGAAGCCATTTCCAGAATCGATACCTTTGATCGTTTACCAGAATTAAAGTGCCCAGTCTTGATTATGGTCGGAAGTGATGATCACGGTACTCCTCCAGAGATGGCTAGAAAGATTCATGCTCAAATCCCACAATCTGTTTTGCACATTATTGATCAAGCTTCCCACATTTCGAATGTGGAACAAACTGCGACCTTTAATCAACACTTGAGTAGTTTTTACAAGCTCAGCTAAAAAATAGCAAGTACGAATTTCAGCGCTCACCCGAAACCCGAAAATTAGGGTATTGGGTAGCGCTGATATTCTTTGTGATTTGCAGTTTATTCTGGCTTAAGGCCTGAAGCATCAATAACGCGTTTCCAATGAATTTTATCTTTGACTAAGAAAGCTTTAAATTCACTTGGACTATTACCAATCGTAATGGCGCCTAAATCATTTAGACGTTTTTTGATTTCAGGCTTGGCCATCGCAATTTGCATAGCGTTATAGATTTTTTGCACGATTGGTGCAGAAGTACCTGCTGGCGCTAACATCCCAACCCAAGGGGCGGTCGCCTCAAAACCTTTGAAACCTAACTCTTCCATGGTTGGTGTATTAGGAAAGTCGGGGTGACGTTTAGTCGTTCCAACGGCTAATGGGATTAAACGCTTTTGTCCGACTTGATCGGCAATCCCGATAATCGGATAGAAAATGAAATTAACATTCCCAGACATGACTTCAGTTAAAGCTGGAGCATTGCCTTTAAATGGTACGTGGGTTAATTCAACTTTAGCATCGGTAGAAAGTAGGGCGCCAGCCAAATGGGAAGAACCAGCGTTGCCTGATGAGCTATAACTAATCGTGCCAGGTTTGTCTTTAGCAACCTTTAAAAACTCTCCTAATGTTTTATAAGGTGAGTTATAGCCTGTCACAAGAATCATTGGTAGATCAGCTACGAGAGAAATCGGCTCAAAACTAGTAATGGGATCATATCCCGGCTTTTTCATCATGATCGAGTTGACATTGTGCGACAAGGACGCAAAGAGTAATGTATAGCCATCTGGCTGAGCCTGTGCAACATATTCGGTTGCAATTTTGGCATTCGCACCTGGCTTATTATCTACAATCACCGATTGCCCGAGGGTCGTCGTCATGTCTTGCGCAAGAACTCTTGCAATCACATCGGTTGGTCCACCAGCGGCAAAACCAATGATGACTCTAATCGGTTTTTCTGGATAGTTAGATTGGGCCAAGGCCTCTTGATGAGGCAGAGTAGCTAGACTGAGTGTTAAAAATACGCCCAAAGTAAAGACTTTTGAAATCATTCTCTGTTGGGAGTGAATTAAAACAGGTTTTTTGGGCACGAATGGATTTAATCGAAATGATGTCATGACTAGTCTCTTAATGATTTTAGGGTTAGGGGGTAAAAAAATAATAATTGCTTAATTGATATCCGCTTAATTAAAAAAACGATTGGCTGCTACCTGGAAGCGCTGAATATAACGATGTTCATGGGGGGCGTAATCTGCTACTGCATTGTGAATCGTGCCCATGTTATCCCACATCAATACGCTTTTCTCTTCCCATTCAAAAGCATATCGAAACTCAGCTTGAAGTTGATGGGCAAATAAATACTCAAGTAGCTCATCACTTGCTTTCTGGTCTAGTTCGTTGATTCGGATGGAATAGCCTGGATTGGCATACAAGACCTTTTTGCCGGTGATGGGATGAACCATAATGGCAGGGTGAGAGACAGGGGGTTTGGATTGCAATTGTTCTGGGGTTAGCGGTGGTCTGGTGCTACCTTTTTCACGACGCATTTTCTCCCAAAATTTATTAAAGTCATGCGTAATCGTTTTACCTTCTAACTCCTGAGCTATTTCTTTCGGAAGAGCGTTATAAGCGGCGTGCATATTACAAAATTCGGTGTTGCCAAGAGATTTTCCATCGCGCATCGGAATCTTAATACCGTACAAAATATTTGCAAAAGCAATTTGCCGACTATAGGACATATCTGTATGCCAGTCTTGTCCTGCATCTGATAAGCCCAAGGGCCTGCCATTGTCGACCATGTTGGAGAGCGTCATCATTTCAGGAATTTTGGGATCTTGTGCTATTTTCGCAACATTAATTTCTAGTTCGCCAAAATGAATCGCAAAGTCTTTAAGTTGCTGTGGCGTGACTTCTTGCTTGGGGAAAGTTAGCACACCATATTCGCCCAACCATTGAATGAGTTGATTTAGTTGCGTCGTGTTGATTTTTTGGCTTAAATCTAGGTCAAGCACTTTAGCACCAAGTGATTGTTTACTAGGAATTAGTTTCATCTATTGCCCTCTTTATTACATGATTGTCTTATGAACATGGGATAAAATAGTCCGATAAATTTAGACTATCTAATATGTTATCAGTTAATGAACTCTATTCTATCGAGGAATTACGCCTAAAAGCAAAGGAAAGATTGCCTCAAGCAATTTTTGACTTCTTCGATGGCGGAGCTGAGGACGAAATCACGCTGAACGCTAATCGTCAGGCTTTTAGAGACCAGTTTATTGTCCCCCAAGGGCTTAATGACGTAAGTAATGTGGACACTGCAACCAATATATTAGATCACTTTTTCTCTTTTCCTTGTGCTATTGCACCCACCGGTGCTGTTGGCTTTGGTTGGCGCGGTGGTGATCTAGCCATTGCCAAGGCAGCTTCAAGTCATCAAATTCCCTATACCCTATCCACCACGGCTACTGCCTCGATTGAAAATATTGCTCGTAATGTTCCTGGTCGATTATGGTTTCAGGCCTATGTGTTGAGAGATCATGACTTTTTCTTTAAGCTCTTGCAACGTGCCTACCATTGTGAATATGAAGCGCTCATGATCACGATTGATTTACCAGTAGGAGGTAAAAGAGAGCGCGACTTAAGAAATCATTTCTCAGTACCTTTCAAGTTTACCTCCCTCAACATGAAAGATTTTGCGTCAAAGCCCAGATGGGCTCTACCCATGTTGCTTGGGGGTGTACCAAAATTTGAGAATTTAGTCGGTATGAGAAATACCTACGACTATGGAGAAAAATCCGCTTCTTCCGTTGGGAAATACTATGATCCTTCCTTTGATTGGGAAGCCTTAGCTAAAGTCAGAGATTATTGGACCCGTAAGTTGATTATCAAGGGCGTGCAAAGCCCCCTAGATGCTAAACGACTAGTCGATTTAGGCGTTGACGCTATCGTGGTCTCCAATCACGGCGGCAGACAATTGGACGGTGCACAAGCAACACTTCGAGCTTTGCCAGCAATTTTAAAAGTGGTTGATGGCAAAATCCCTGTTTTTATAGATGGTGGGATTCGGCGCGGTAGTGATATTTTTAAAGCGCTAGCGATGGGAGCACAAGGAACCTTAGTTGGTCGAGCTACCTTGTACGGGGCCCTTGCAGCTGGTAATGAAGGTGCGAACCGAGCCATCGAAATTCTCAAGGATGAATTTACTCGTACTATGCAACTCACTGGGATGCGAACCATTGCTGAAATTCATCATTATGGTAACTATCTGTTAGCCAATAACAAATAAGCTCGATGGTCTCAAGCTTTAGCTAAAACTTAGAGCGAAGCCGTTGATACACGGCGTGCCTCTGTAAACCTAGCAGACCAATAAGGGGCCTGTAAATGTTCTAATCTGACCGTACCACCACTATTGGGCGCATGGACAAAACGTCCTTTACCAACATAGATACCAACGTGGGAGTAGGGTGATCCCAAGGTATTAAAAAAAACCAAATCTCCGGGTGCCAGCGGCGTGTCTTCGACTATAAAGCTTACTCGTGGCATCTCAGCCGTTGTTCTTGGGATTTTTTTCCCGCGAGTACTCGCAAAAACATAATGAATCAGGCCGCTGCAGTCAAAGCCACCATCTGGGTTATTACCACCCCACCTGTAAGGTATACCAATCAAGCCAATCGCTGTTACGGAAATATCTTCTTGACCCACACTAATATCTTTAGTTAAGTCGGGCAGTCGACTTAAACTATTTTGTTTCCACGGCGAAGGGTTAGATGCTTGGTTACCCTTAGAGCCACACCCTACCACCAACAAAAGGCAGAGTATGGCTAGGAAGGTTTTATAGGATTTCAGCCGCATGATCCGCTAAGCGTGAACGCTCACCTCTAGCTAAAGTGACGTGCCCACCGTGACGCCATCCCTTGAATCGATCCACTACATATGTCAAGCCGGATGATCCTTCGGTTAAGTAAGGCGTATCAATCTGGGCAATATTACCTAAGCAAATCAGTTTCGTGCCAGGGCCTGCTCTAGTCACTAAGGTTTTCATCTGTTTTGGCGTTAAATTTTGCGCCTCATCAATAATTACAAACTTAGAAACAAAGGTTCTACCGCGCATAAAGTTCATACTTTTAACTTTAATTTTGGACCTTATGAGTTCTTGTGTTGCAGCTCTTCCCCATTCTCCCGCGCTATCATCGCTCCGATGGAGTACTTCTAAGTTGTCATCAAATGCACCCATCCAAGGTTGCATTTTTTCTTCTTCAGTACCTGGTAGAAAGCCAATATCTTCACCAACTGGAACGGTCGCACGCGTAATGATAATCTCGTTATATCGTTTACTATCCAACACCTGCTCTAAACCAGCAGCTAGGGCTAACAGCGTTTTACCAGTTCCAGCTTGGCCTAACAAAGTTACAAAATCAATTTCAGGATTCATTAATAAATTGAGGGCAAAGTTTTGCTCACGATTACGCGCAGTAATACTCCACACATTATTTTTTTGATGAGAAAAATCCCTTAAGGTTTGTAATAGGGCTGTTTTGCCATTAATTTCTTTGACTTGAGCATAAAAAGGTGTGCTACCGTCACTGTTTTCTTGGTACACAAACTGGTTGACCATCATCGAATTAACAAGCGGTCCAGTGATACGGTAAAACATCGTTCCAGATTTACCATCGCTCCAACTTTCCATTGATTTGCCATGTTTTGGCCAAAAATCAGGTGGGAGTTGTAATACGCCAGCGTACATGAGGTCACGATCTTCAAGCACCTGGTCATTAAAGTAATCTTCTGCAGGCAAGCCAATCGCGCGGGCTTTGATCCGCATATTGATATCTTTGGATACTAATACGACTTCTTGATGCGGGTGTGACTCCTGTAAAGAGCGGACAACCCCTAAGATCATATTGTCGCCTTTGCCCTCAGGTAAACCCTCTGGCAATTTAATTTCTTTTAAATCTGTTTGGAAAAATAGCTTACCTGTGGCATCTTTATTTCCTAATTTATCTAAGGAAATCCCTTCATTGAGTAAGCCACTTGTGCTGTCGACGAGGCCATCTAAAGAGCGGCTTACCGAACGTGCATTTCGAGCTACTTCACTCATGCCTTTTTTATGATTATCTAACTCTTCAAGAGTTGTCATTGGCAAATATACATCATGCTCTTCAAAGCGGAATAAGGAAGAGGGGTCGTGCATCAGTACGTTTGTGTCTAAGACAAATAAACGTTTTTTAGAAGAAGACGATTTGATTGATTTAGATTTTGTTGGTCGATGTGTTTCTTGCTTGACATGTTTCGTGGCCTCTTTTGCCATAGTTTTAGCAACTTGAGCGATCTCGTTGCTTGCGCTTGGTAATTCTGGTTCGAAATTTTCTAAGAAAGATTCTTCTACAGCCACTAATGCAATTTGAGGTTTGGGCGGCTTTTTCAGGTCGGGTTTACGCATGCGAGGTAAATTGAGTTCATCTGCTGCTTGATTGGGTGCTGGGGGCAAAGGCATGCATTAACTCCTGTGGGGTATGTTGAAAAATAGAATAAAAATGCGCCCGAGTACGCCACTAAACTGACGAAATAATGTTGTCAGTTGCAAAGGCCACAAGGACGACTTAAGGATATTGTTCATGCCAAAAAAAGCTTGGCATAAGTGGTGTAAATTTTGGAGGGCTAAGGACCTGTCTTGAGAAAGTAATTCAAGAAAGTGGTTGAAAAGGGACTTACATCGTTTTCTTCGCATTAAGAATACATTAGCCCAAATTTCAAGACATTGCAACCACTGTTTTTAAAACATCTTCAACATGCCCTGGAACCTTAATGCCACGCCATTCATGACGTAAAATCCCTTTAGAATCAAAGAGGAAGGTGCTTCTGTCTAAGCCTCTTACTTGCTTACCATACATGTTTTTCATTTTCATGACTTCAAAAATGCTACATAAAACTTCGTCCACGTCGGCTACGAGTTCAAATGGTAATTCGTGTTTACTTTTAAAGTTTTCGTGTGACTTGAGTGAATCACGAGAAACGCCCACAATCACGGCGTTCGCTTTGGTAAATTCATCAATCGTATCTCTAAAATTACCAGCTTCTACAGTACATCCAGGCGTTGCATCTTTCGGATAAAAATATAAAACCAGTTTTTTTCCTAAAAAGGAACTTGGTTCGAAAACCAACCCTGTTGTTGCTTGGATAGAACACTGGGGGATTGAATCGCCAATTTGCACTGTCATTTTAAAGACCCTTATATATTGATTACTCTAATTTTGCCATGTTATTAAGATCAAATCGAAAATATGATTTTCACCATTTTTTTATATTTAACTTGTTTGGTAATAATAAGTTAAATAAATGAATCATTGGGCATTAGCATTAATTCCCCACTTCGATTAGGGATTTCTCCCCACTTAAATGGTAATTCAATGAGATGCCGTAATTGTCCCGTTTTTTGCCAAGAAAGATGTAACGCTTGCATGCTGACCAGTTCATGGCCTTGACTTATCCAACCCTTTAAAAGTTGTTCGAAAAGGGGTAAGAATTTTTGACCTTCGAGCTCAGCATGCAGAGTAAACACTTGATCATTCGGGTTACTTGCAGTCAGCGCTAATAGATGTTTAATGACATCTTCACCTGTCATATTATCGACCCCAATTAACTCATCTAGGGTTGGCAAGGTGGTCGGGTATTGAATATGTTGACAAGTTTTCATGCCGTCTAACTTAACCCTGTAGGGAACTAAGTTGATCGGTGCACGACCATCAGATGAATACTTTATTTGCCAAGTATCAAGATGCGCAATAGCCGTTGGATTCATTTGCCAACCCGCAGCACCATGCGTTTTTGGTACCTCTTTAAAAATTTCAGTAAAGCGATCCCAAGCTAGATTCATCTGTTGTAAAGTCCACTCTGGTGTTGCATCTCGGACATGGTCCTGCCACACACGGTGATCCCAAGTATGAATCCCAACTTCGTGACCACTTTTTGCTACGGATTGCATTTCTGCACGTGCTTTTTTACCAATATCTGGGGCGGGTAAGAGAATACCGTAACTTAAGGTTTTAAGGCCATAATGCTCAATCACTGAAGTACGAGAAACCTTTTGGAAAAAACCGGGTTTGAAAATATTTTTAAAAGCCCAACCGGTATGATCAAAACCTAAGCTAAATAAAAAAGTGGCCTGCAACTGATTCATGTCGAGTAATTTTTGTAAGCGAGGTACACCTTCTTGCGTTCCCCGCAAAGTATCGACGTCGATTTTGAGCGCAATCCGTCCCATCAGTAGGTATTCCCAAAGTTCAGCATATTAAAGCGTACTTGCGTCAATTAATGATCCACTAAACTGCGCGCATGGGCCACATCCAGACGATAGGCTTCGAAAATATGCTCAAGGGCATCTTCCATTGTTGTGGTGGGCTTCCAACCTAATTCAGTCATCGTATTTTCAATTTTTGGCACGCGGTTTTGTACGTCTTGGTAACCGGTACCATAGTAAGCGTTCGCCGTCGTTTCTTGCACGTTGACCAATTTAGCAGTTGCTTGATACTCAGGAATCCGATTGGCAATGGCTAACATCATATTAGCTAATTCTTTGACAGAATGGTTGTTAGTTGGGTTACCAATGTTATAAATCTTGCCATTGGCAATATCATTTTTGTTTTCTAAAATCAAAGCCAAAGCATCGATACCATCATCAATATAAGTAAATGCTCTTTTTTGCATACCACCATCGACTAAATTGATGGGTTCACCGCGCACAATGTGACCTAAAAATTGGGTGACGACGCGTGAGGATCCTTCCTTGGCGGTATATATACTATCGAGACCAGGTCCAATCCAGTTAAAAGGCCTAAAGAGCGTAAAGCGTAAGCCTTCCATCCCGTAACCCCAAATGACGCGGTCCATTAGCTGTTTCGCGCAAGCATAAATCCATCTTGGTTTATTAATTGGGCCATAAATCAGGGGTGAAGACTCCGGGTCAAATTCAGCGTCCGTGCTCATACCGTAAACTTCAGATGTTGAAGGGAAGACGAGGTGTTTACCGTATTTATGGGCAGAGCGAACAATCGGTAAATTAGCTTCAAAATCGAGCTCAAATACTTTGAGTGGTTGTTGCACATAAGTGGCTGGCGTCGCAATTGCCACCAAGGGCAAAATCACGTCACATTTACGCACGTGATACTCAACCCACTCTTTATTAATCGTAATATCACCCTCGAAAAAATGCATCCTTTGATGATTGATGATGTCACCGAGTCGATCATTTTGCATATCCATGCCGTAGACTTCCCAATCTGTAGTCTCTAAGATACGCTTGGAAAGATGGTGACCGATAAAACCGTTTACACCTAGGATTAAGATTTTTTTAGCCATATTGGGTCATTCGCCTCGGATATTGAAAAGTGATAATACTGCATGCTGTAGACAGTATTCTAAGCGTTTGTGAAAGTATTCAGTAATTTTTGCAAGTCCTGTGGGCTGACAAGGGATTCATTCTGCCGAAGTTCGTCGATCAATAGGCCGCCCCAATCTGAACAACAGCCTACAATTTTACCGTCAAATACACCAAGTCCCAGAGCTTGGGTGCTTGGTAGGGAATCCGGAAGTATTTTACGGGCTTTTGCAACGACCAGTTGATGCTCGCCTAACATCGTAAAAGCTCCTGGATAAGGAGGGGCAACCGCACGGTAAAGGTTATAAACTTCATTGCTACTCGCTTGCCAGTTTATCAAACCATCTTGCGGTTTGCGACCGCCAAAGTAACTACCCTGTGAGAGATCATTTTTTGATCTAGGAATCTGGCCTTGAAGAAGTTGCGGCAATACTTTTTCTAAGGCAATCACTGCCGCTTGGCTGACTTCATTAAAAACCTCGTAAGCAGTTTGGTCAGGACCAATTGGCACCACTTCTTGGCTGACGATATCGCCCGCATCAGGTTTAACTTCCATCACATGTAAAGTCGCACCCGTTTCATGCTCGCCGTGCAGGACTGCCCAGTTGATTGGTACTCGACCACGATATTTGGGGAGTAAAGAGCCGTGCATATTGAGCGCTGCCAACTTAGGGAGCTGCAAAATTGTCGTTGGAATCATTTGCCTAAAATAAAAAGAAAACAAATAATCAGGTTGTATTTGTGCGATCTGATCTTGCAACTTAGGGTCACTTAGGTCAGGGTCTAAAAGAACCGGAATTTGATGGGCCTGGCACAAATTAGCGACAGACTCAAACCAAATGTTTTCACTGGGACTATCTGCATGAGAAATCACGAGGGGAATCTCAAATCCACCCTCAATTAAGGCCCGCAGACACTTAACACCTACAGTGTGATAGGCAAATACAACTGCAGTGTTATTCCGAAGCGTCAATCGTCTCACCTGAAATTGCATCATCTTGCTCTAAAACACCCATCACAACATACCTAGGTCGCTTACGAACTTGTTCATAGATCCGACCGGTGTATTCACCTAATAAGCCGACTCCAAAGAGTAAAACACCCATAAGGAAAAAGTTCAGGGCAAATAAGGTAAACACACCTTCTACTTCGGCACCAAGAATAAAGCGACGCACTAACAGCAGAATAAATAATAAGCCTGAGGCAATTGCCAACAAGATGCCAATTAAAGAAAAAGCTTGCAGTGGCATCACGGAAAAGCCCGTTACTAAGTCAAAATTTAACCTGATTAATTGATAGAGAGAATACTTAGACTCACCTGCAAAGCGCTCCTCATGTTTGATCTCAATTTCAATCTTTTTACTTGCATAGGTGAAACCTAATGCAGGAATAAAAGTATTGATTTCTTTACTTTTTCTCATCAAATTGACCACTCGCCGATCATAGCCACGCATCATGCAACCTTGGTCAGTCATGGTGATACGGGTGATGCGATCCCTTAGTTGATTCATTGCCTTAGAGGCATAACGTCTGAAATAAGAATCTTTTCTAGCAATACGAATCGTGCCTACATAGTCATATCCATCAAGGAGACACTGGGCGATGCGGTGGATTTCCTCTGGAGGATTTTGTAAGTCCGCATCTAAAGTGACGACAAAGTCACCCTTCGCATAAGAAAATCCAGCCATGATGGCCATATGTTGACCAAAATTACCGTTAAATAAAACTACCCTGGTGGTGTCGGGGCGTTTGTCAAACTGCTTAGCTAAAAGTTGAGCAGATTGATCGCGACTGCCATCATTAATAAAAACCACCTCATAGCGAACTTTTAAAGTATCGACCATAGTGTCCAAAGCGGGATAAAGACGATCAAATAATGCTTGTAGACCTTCCTCTTCGTTGTACACCGGAATCACAATAGAAATCAGGGGAGACTCTGGCTTTGCCGGAGTAAACCGTTCCATTGATGTGCTATGAATGATATTTTTTGACATGAAGTAATTCTAAAGGTTTTTTGTGTATCAATAATAATTGATGCTTTACGGCACAGAAATTCGGCTAGCGGTGCCCCTTATTAGCCTAAGACGGAGAGAAGGGCATTTTCTAAACTGGTAACCACCCGCTCTACATCAGTATTCGTCATTTGGGCAAATAAAGGCAGAGTCAAAATGGATTTACCCACTCGCATGGCGTGTGGAGTATTTGCTGGGTCATAACCAAGCTCTTGGTAAAGGGCAAACTGCGTAATGATGGGATAGTGCAAGCCACAACCAATCTGTTGATCTTTCATCTTTTGCATGATGTCAGCACGGTTGCTCTGACGATTTTCTAAGGCCTCAATGGGCAGCACAACCTGAAACATATGCCAATTCGAATTAGTGAAATCTGCCACAGGTAATTGGAGTCCTAATGCTGCGAGTGAGGTCATTGCAAAACTGGCAAAGTAATGTTTCGCCAATTCATGACGAGTAGCGGTCACTTGAGCAATTTTTGCAAATTGGTGTAAGCCAATCACGGCATTGACATCGGTGAGGTTATGCTTGCCACCGAGTACATCAACCTCCATGCCATCAAGACCTGTGCGTGTGACGCCCTGCAAACGATATTTACTAGCAAGAACGGCTTCTTCCTCCGTATTCATGACGAGGCAACCACCTTCAATACTTGTGACGTTCTTATTAGCTTGAAAACTAAAACTGACTAAATCAGAGCGCAGCGGACTAGCAGCGCCAATCAGACTCCCCTGCCAGGAACTACCTAAAGCTTGTGCTGCGTCTTCAATTACCCGCAGGTGATATTTATCAGCAATTCTGTATAAGTGCTCCATATCAACCGGTAAACCAGCCAGGTAGACGGGCATGATCGCTTTGGTCGCTGGTGTGATGGCTTTTTCAATTAGATTGAGATCAAGATTACGGGTGATTGGATCAATATCCACAAAGACCGGTTTCGCCCCAACAGTTAAAATCACATTAGAGGTCGAAACCCATGAAATAGGGCTAGTAATGACTTCATCACTTGGGCCTATACCAGCAATCCTTAAGGCGATTTCCATGGTGGCTGTGCCATTGGCAAAACAACGTACTGGTCTGCCGCCAAAATAATCCGATAAGGTTTTCTCTAACTGCGCATTTTTGGGCCCCGTCGTGATCCATCCTGAGCGCAATACTTCTCCGACAGCCGCAATCGTCTCTTCATCAATGGTCGGTTTTGTGAACGGCAGGAAGGAAACTTCTGAGTTGCTCATAGCTTTTAGCCCAATAAGAAAGGATTAAGATCTTGCCAAAATATAGACGCCTACCAAGATAATACCAATAGCGAGCATGCGCTGTGTTGATAATACCTCGCCAAATAAATAATATGCCGCAATAGCATTGACCACGTAACCTAAAGATAAGAGAGGGTAAGCAATCGAGACATCTACCCTAGACAAACCTGCGATCCAAGTAATGACCGATAGGCCGTATAAAGCTAGACCACCGAGGATGGGTAAATTGGTACCTAATTGCATTAAGGTAGGTAGTAGTGTTGACGGGGCGAGGGTTATTTCACCAAGACGATTTGTCCCAGCTTTAAGCAACAGTTGCGCGCAGGCATTGAGTAAGATGCCTGCGAATAAATACGAGAAACTAGATATATTCATTGATTTTGAAACCTATAGGTTATTGAGACTTTTTGCCATGCTTCATGGCAATGGCTTACGCACAATTACTCTTAAATCATCTCGTGCTACTAATTGCATTGGAAAACTCAGTTTTGTAAGTTCATCATATTTATGGTTCGTTAAAATCGCAAAAGCATCTTCAGATGGATTGGATTGCCATACCTGCATCCAATCAGCAGTTTTACTAATCCATTTGTTAGGTTCTTGTTCAATCCCAAAGGCTAACTCATCTTCAAAATTGACCATAATGCTGGTGTGTTCTAAATAAAAGGGGAGTGTGTGATCCAGCAACTCCACGGAATACAACTTCGTGTCAGGTTTGAGTAGGGGTTTTACTTGCTGTGCTAGATCGACACCAGACAAGAGACGTCCCACGTGTTCATGTGATAAGCCAGCAGTTAATGTGACGGCTAAAAAAGTCACAGAGTAAAGACCGAGGCTAAGCATTTTTCGCTTGTAATACGACAAGGACAAAATACAGCCAACAATCCCAATAAGGAGAGCGATGCGAATATCTTTGGCATAAGCAAGATAACTCTGCGCTTCATACGTTTCACCTGTTTTTTCGATGAGTGAAATTTCTGTCAAGCCAACGATGAAAAGAACTAGGAAAAAACCAACTTGCCATAACCAAGGCGCGGGAAAGAAATTGGCTTTAGTTAAAGATAAATTAAGGCCATGATCAATCGAAATCGCAATCAAGATGGCCAGCGCTGGAATAACGGGGATGATATACCCCGGTAACTTAGAGTGCGATGAACTAAAGAAAATCAGAATCACTACAAACCAAACAAAGGATAACCAAAGCGCTTTAAATGTTGGGGAATTGAGTGGCAGTTTCAGTCGTAGTTTAAGAATTTGCAAATTAGTCGTGACTAATTGCACTAACCAAGGAAGTAGTCCAACGCAAAGTAGCGTGAGAAAAAAATGCCAAGGTGCAACGCGGGCATGTTCATTGGTAGTGAAGCGTTCAAAGTGTTCACGAATAAAAAAGAAATGTAAAAAAGAGGGGTGTTCAATCGAAATGAGAATAAACCATGGAGCGCAAATCAGAAAGAAGAGGCCCAAGCCTTTTATCCATAGCATTTGAGTCCAGCATTTCCAATCCCCGCTAGTGAGGGTATAGATCACGATGACCAAACCCGGTAAAACGACACCGATTAAACCTTTACTTAGAACTGCCAATGCCATGGAGGCCCAGCACAATAACATCCAATTTTGTTGCGTTTTGGAGCCTGGAGTAGATCCCCAAGATAAGATTAAACAACAAAGGGTGGCCCCCATAAAAAATGCCATACCCATGTCAAGTGAATTAAAGTGACCACCTAAAATCCATAATGGACTAGACGCCAAAATCATGGCGGTCAGATGGCCAACCCGAGGACCCCAAACTTTATTCGCCGTATAAGCGAAGAAGAAAATCCCCCCTAAGCTTGATAGTCCACTCCAAAGCCTTGCTTGCCACTCACCCAAGCCAAATAATTTAAAGGCGAGAGTGGTCATCCACATATGCAAAGGCGGTTTTTCGAAATACAGGTAATCGTTATATTTGGGGACTAGCCAATTCCCACTCACTAACATCTCCCGAGCAATTTCAGCATAACGCCCTTCATCGGAGGGTAGTAAATGACGAAAACCTAGGGTACTCAACCAAACGATGGCAAGGAGTAAGTAGATCAACCAACTCGGGTTTAAAAGAGCTTGCAGTCGCAGAGTTTGTAATCGATTCAACATGTCTTTATCTTCAATTGATCTTTGTCGTGGAAGATGTTGTCGTAGGTGATATTGCAGGGTTACTTTCGATTAAAAAGGCGCCGAGCACTAGCCTGCCTTCACCCATTAAAATATTATAGGTTCTACACGCTGCCTGCGTAGTCATGATCTCAAAGCCAATTTTCGCTTTATATAAATCTTGAATGAGACTTGGTGATACAAAGCGGTGTTTTAGGCCACTGCCAAGAATAACAAGTTCGGGTCGCATTTGAGCAATGATTTCAAAATGGGTGCGCTCAAACTGAGTAAAGTCAGAGATTTCCCAAGGCGTGATTGGACCTTCTGGCATGACTAAAATCGAGGATTCGAACCGAATTGCGTTAATTTCGATATAAGAATCGTCGTATCTAGTGACGGTATTCAGTGCTGAGTGTGGATCAGGTTGGAGTTTCAAGGCTTACCTCTGTCATAATGTAGTTATTATAACTAGCGTTTGTGCGCTAAAAGTTTGAGAGATCTAATTTACCGTGAAAACTTTTTTAAAATCTGCAAAACTAAATAATGTTTGTTACGACATTCGTGGGCCTGTCTTGGAATTAGCCACTCGAATGGAAGAAGAAGGACAAAAAATTATCAAATTAAACATTGGTAATGTGGGGGTATTTGGTTTTGATCCCCCTGAAGAAATCCAATTAGATATGATCCGGAATTTGCAACATGCTGCCGCTTATTCTGATTCCAAAGGTATTTTTACAGCTCGTAAAGCCATCATGCACTATTGCCAGCAAAAGAATATTCAAGGCGTGGATATTGATGATATTTATACGGGCAATGGCGTTTCTGAACTCATCGTTTTAGCGATGAATGCACTCCTTAATGATGGTGACGAGATTTTGGTGCCAACGCCAGATTACCCACTTTGGACCGCTGCAGTCAGTCTATCTAGTGGTAAGCCAGTACATTATTTGTGTGACGAGAGCAAAGACTGGGCCCCGGATCTTGCCGATTTAAAAGCAAAAATTAGTGATAAAACCAAGGGCATAGTGATTATTAATCCTAATAATCCGACAGGTGCCATCTATTCTGATGCGGTTTTACAACAAATTGTGAATCTTGCCCGTGAGCATGACTTGATTATTTTTGCTGATGAGATTTACGACAAAACTTTATACGATGGTCATACCCACACATCAATTGCCTCACTTGCAACGGATGTCTTGATGATTACTTTCAATGGTTTGTCAAAAAACTACCGCTCATGTGGTTACCGTGCTGGTTGGATGATTGTTTCTGGTGATAAAAGCGGCGCAAAAGACTATATTGAGGGATTAAACATGCTTTCGTCCATGCGTTTGTGTGCCAACGTACCTGGGCAGTGGGCGATTCAGACGGCGCTGGGTGGTTATCAAAGTATTAATGAACTCGTGGGTGAAGGCGGACGACTGCGTCGTCAACGCGATTTGGCATACGATTTAATTACCAAAATTCCAGGTGTGACTTGCGTTAAACCAGCAGCTGCTCTTTATTTATTCCCAAAATTAGATCCGAAAATTTATCCAATTGAGGACGATCAGGAATTTATCGCTGATTTATTGCGGGAAGAAAAAGTCCTTCTGGTTCAAGGAAGTGGTTTTAATTGGCCACATCCGGATCATTTTCGGGTTGTTTTCTTACCGAATGAGGATGTCTTACGAGATGCCATTAAGCGATTAACTCGTTTTTTAGCAAAATACAGAAAAAGAATGGGAACTGAGTCTCTCATTTAACTTCCGACTAAAATAGTATTTTAAGCAGGACTTCGAAAATACTCGCGGTCCTTTGATTATTTAATAAGATTTAATATGAAACCAATACAAGTAGGATTATTAGGCGCTGGAACAGTTGGCGGCGGCGTTTTTACAGTGCTGCAACGTAACCATGAAGAAATTGAAAGACGCGCTGGCCGTGGAATTGAGATTGCGGTGGTTGCTGATCTTGATCAAGAGCGTGCAGAACAGATTGTGCAAAAGCGCGCTAGGATTGTGAATGATGCCTATCAGGTCATCAATGATCCAGAAATTGAAGTCGTGATTGAATTAATTGGCGGCTACGGCATAGCTAAAACCTTGGTTTTAGCTGCGATTGCTGCTGGTAAACACGTCGTTACTGCCAATAAAGCCCTCATTGCAGTGCATGGTAACGAAATTTTTGCGGCTGCTCGCGATCGCGGCGTGATTGTTGCATTTGAAGCTGCAGTGGCTGGTGGTATCCCCATTATTAAAGCGTTAAGAGAAGGTTTAACCGCGAACCGGATCGAGTGGATTGCCGGCATCATCAACGGCACAACTAACTTTATTTTGAGCGAAATGCGTGATAAAGGGTTGGATTTCGAGGTGGTTTTAAAAGAAGCCCAGCGCCTAGGCTACGCAGAAGCAGACCCTACTTTTGATATTGAGGGGATTGACGCTGCGCATAAGGCCTCGATTATGAGTGCTATCGCTTTTGGAGTGCCAGTTCAATTTGATAAAGCACATATTGAAGGTATTACGAATTTAGCGGCGATTGATATTAAGTACGCAGAAGAGCTTGGTTACCGTATCAAACTATTAGGGATTACCAAGCGCACTCCAGACGGGATTGAGCTGCGGGTGCATCCGACATTGATTCCTAAGGATCGTCTGATTGCCAACGTTGAAGGTGCCATGAATGCAGTGCAAGTGTTTGGTGATGCCGTCGGTACTACCTTGTATTACGGTAAAGGTGCAGGCTCTGAGCCAACTGCCTCGGCCGTGATTGCTGATTTAGTTGATGTGGTGCGCTATCAATCTGTGCCAGCTGACAAGCGTGTTCCTTACTTAGCATTTCAAGAAGATAAAGTAATCAATACTGTGGTCATGCCAATTGGAGAGATCACTACTAGTTATTACTTACGTCTGAAAGTGGCAGATCAAACCGGTGTCCTTGCCAACATCACGAAGATTTTGGCAGATCAAGATATTTCGATTGATGCCCTGTTACAAAAAGAAGCGCTTGCAGGTCAAAGTCAAACTGATTTAATCATCTTGACCCACAAAACCCAAGAAAAGCGGATGTTGTCTGCGATTGAGGAAATGACAAAATTACCGACTGTAATCGGTGGTGTCATTAAAATTCGTTTGGAAGAACTTAGTTAATTAAGGCTGTTTTTATGCGTTATATATCCACTAGAGGGAGTCAACAAAACCTCTCTTTTTTACAAATTTTATTAGCTGGTTTAGCGCCAGACGGTGGCTTATATTTGCCACAGACTTATCCACAGATCAGTAAGCAAACCTTAGATAGTTGGCGTGGTTTATCTTATGCGCAGTTAGCCTTTGAAGTACTGAGCTTATACGCTGACGATATTCCAGCAGCGGATTTAAAAGCAATTTGTGAAAAAACCTATACCAGCAAAGTATATTGTCATGCTCGTGAGCAGGATAATGCGAGTGACATTACGCCGGTCCATTGGTTAGGTGATGTAACTGCTGGTCAGGGACAAACTTCGATTGGTTTACTGAGTTTATCGAATGGCCCTACTCTTGCATTCAAAGACATGGCAATGCAACTTTTAGGTAATTTATTTGAATATGCCTTGGCTCGCGAGAATAAAGAACTCAATATCTTAGGAGCGACTTCTGGGGATACTGGCAGTGCTGCTGAGTACGCCATGCGAGGTAAAAAAGGGATTAAGGTATTTATGCTTTCCCCTAAAGGCAAAATGAGTCCATTTCAGTGTGCTCAGATGTATTCCTTGACGGATGAAAACATTTTTAATATTGTCATTGAAGGGGTGTTTGATGATGCCCAAGATATCGTTAAAGCGGTCAGTAATGATTTAGCCTTCAAAGCAGCGCATCAAATTGGGACTGTGAACTCAATCAATTGGGCACGTGTGGTTGCTCAAGTTGTCTATTACTTTGCCGGTTATTTAAGAGCGACTAGCAACAGTTCCGAAAAAGTTTCTTTTTGTGTTCCTAGTGGTAATTTTGGTAATGTCTGCGCAGGTCATATTGCCCGGATGATGGGTTTGCCGATTGAAAAATTAATCGTAGCAACTAATGAAAATGATGTATTGGATGAGTTTTTCAAAACGGGCGTTTACCGCGCCAGAAAATCAGCAGAAACTTTGCATACCTCGAGCCCTTCAATGGATATCTCGAAAGCCAGTAATTTTGAACGTTTTGTGTTCGATTGGCTCGGACGTGATGGGACTGAAGTAGCAAAGCTATTTAAACAAGTTGATACCAGTGGTGGCTTTGATTTTTCTAATACAACCCAGTTTGGTCAAATTGCGAAATATGGATTTATCTCCGGTAGAAGTACCCACGAAGACCGAATTCGGACTATTCAGCATGTTGCCAATACTTACGATGTCGTGATTGATACGCACACCGCTGATGGCATGAAGGTGGCGCTTGAACATCTAACAGCTGGCGTCAAGATGCTTGTTCTCGAGACCGCCTTGCCAATTAAATTTGCCAGTACGATTGAGGAAGCTTTGGGCCATCCACCGGGCCGCCCAAGTGCCTTTGAAGGGATTGAACAGTTACCCCAGCAGATTATCGAAATGGCGCCTGATGTCGAAGCCGTTAAACAATTTATTGTTGAACATACCGCATGAGTGAACAGATTAAACAACCTTTAAAAACTGCTGCCCAAGCCCTGGAAATTTTACTCGCCAAAGCCCAAGCAGTGAAAGATACAGAACGAGTAACCGTGCAGGATGCTTTAGGTCGTGTGCTCGCCGTTGATCAGGTAAGTAATGTTAGTGTTCCTCCGGCAGATAATACGCAAATGGATGGCTATGTAATGCGCGCCGCAGACATTAAAGAGATTGGAACGGTCTTGTCAGTTTCGCAGAGGATTCCTGCCGGTAGTGTTGGAGTATCTTTAAAGCCCGGTACGATGGCACGCATTTTTACTGGCGCCAATATTCCTGATGGCGCGGATGCAGTAGTGATGCAAGAGGATTGTGAAGTGCTCACGCAGCCAAATATGGAAGGTCTTGATTACACAGTTCGTGTCAATCAAATCCCGGCAAGTGGTCAGTGGGTTCGACGAAGCGGTGAGGATATTCAGGCTGGTCAGGTTGTGCTTTCGAAAGGGACTTTTTTACGTCCACAAGAGTTAGGCGTTGCCGCTTCTGCGGGCATCACTCATCTTGAAGTGTTCAGACGCGTCAAGGTTGCAGTATTTTTCACGGGAGATGAATTAACCCTACCAGGACAGCCTTTGAAGCCAGGCGGTATCTATAACTCTAACCGCGATACTTTACTAGCTTGCATCAAGTCGCTTGGTTGTGATGCAACCGATTTTGGGATTGTGCCAGACACTTTGGAGTCTACGCGTCAAACGCTTCGTCAAGCAGCTATTGGGCATGATTTGATTGTCACTTCGGGCGGCGTCTCAGTAGGTGAAGAAGATCATATCAAGCCAGCAGTCAGCGCAGAAGGCAGCTTAGATATGTGGCAAATTGCTATTAAACCAGGTAAGCCATTGGCTTTTGGTCAAATCCCTAAAGGAGCTGCAGATCAAACTTGGTTTATGGGATTGCCTGGTAATCCAGTATCCAGTTTTGTCACTTTTTTATTATTTGTACAGCCTTTTATTTTGGCACTACAAGGCAGAACAAATCGACCACTTCAGCGTTTCCCACTCAAAGCAAATTTTGCATGGACAAAACCCGATCGCCGGAATGAGTTCTTAAGAGCCCGGATTAATGATGCCGGAACCGTGGACTTGTTTGCTAATCAAAGTTCTGGCGTATTAACCAGTGCAGCTTGGGGTGATGGTCTGATTGACGTTCCAGCGGGGGCTAAGATTGCAGAGGGTGACACTGTTCACTTTGTACCTTTTTCTCAATTTTTTAATTAGGCCTGCCGTGAAAATTAAATTGCGCTTTTTTGCATCGATACGAGAAAGTTTAGAGTTGAGTGAGATGGATTTAACTGTCCCACCCGATGTGAAAACGATTGAGCAACTGCGGACTTATTTAATTAATATCGATGCACTATGGGCAGATACGCTTGCGCTCAAAAGACCAATACGTGTTGCTCAACATCAGACCATGGTCGAGCCTGACACCTTAATCGAAGACGGCGCAGAAGTCGCCTTTTTCCCGCCCGTAACCGGCGGTTAAACTCAATTTGATATTGAACCGATCATGAAGATTTCAATTCAAACTGAAGATTTTGATGTCTCCGAAGAACTAAAAATTTTAAGTGCTAATCATTCTCAAATTGGCGGCATCAATATTTTTGTAGGAACGGTTCGCGACAATTATCAAGGTGATGCTATTTCTGCGATGAGTCTTGAGCACTATCCAGGGATGACAGAAAAATCATTAGAGGATATTCTTGAACAGGCGAAAAAGCGTTGGAATGTTTTGAATGCCACGATCATTCACCGGGTCGGAGATCTTAAGGTTGGTGATCAAATCGTGTTGGTTGCAATTGCTAGTCCTCATCGTGGTGACGCTTTTGCTGCCTGTGAGTTTGTGATGGATTATCTAAAAACCTCGGCCCCTTTTTGGAAAAAAGAACATACCGCAGATGGGGCGCGTTGGGTCGACGCTAGAACTTCAGATGATGAGCGTTTAAAAAAGTGGCAAACTAAGGATTAGTCAGTTGTGATATCTACCTCTCACTTAAGTGAATTAACCTAATAAGCTAGATTGATAATATTTAGCGAATATGTTCATTTAATTCAATCAACGAACATCATCTGGAATTGCTTGACGTGTGGTCAGAGAATGTGGAAATCCCAACAAATTTGAAATAGCTCCTTGCACCATGACCGGCGCATCTCAGTTTTTTCAACGTGACTCACTGTTGCCTGTTCGGATTTTATCGCCAAATTTCGCCAAAGGTGATTTCAGGGTCCGCTGTAACTTGACTTCTTCATAGCGAGCTATTGCCTCAACATCATCTTCTGCGTAACCCAAATTCAATTCATCATCATCGCCGGATAAACCAGGCATGGTTTTGAAGTATTCGACCCAATCCGTTCGAGGTCGCGTGTCGACAATAAGATTACTCAAATACGCATCGAGTACACGATCTCTTGGATACGCCAGTTCATGCGTGAGAGCGTCAAGATATTCACTCTTTTTCGAGGCAATCCAATCGATGGCGAAGCCGGCCCGGTAGCACAACTCGGTATGCACGAGAAGCATGCTACGACCGTTCCCATCCAGAAATGGATGCCCCCATGCAAATGCTCCCATCACCTCACCAGGCCACTTTCGCATGTACTCAGGATCGTTGCCCATGTTCAGGCCCCACTCCACTGCCTGCTGGGATAACTCTGATACTTCGAATTGAACCTTAGATCCCTTGGAAACAAGTCGACCAACTCCCAGTGTATGGCGATCTTGACCAGCCCACGGGTATACGTCTTGGAATAGTGTTCCATGAACCTTCAGATAGTCACCATACGTCAGCGGGCCACTGAGACGCCCAACTGATCAAGCGCTTTTTCCAGCTGAGCTTTGAAGGAATTGTGCTCAACCCGGCTTATCTTTAACGGGTCTTTGAGAGCTTCAAAATTACGAAGATAGCCGGCGGTTTGAAAGTCGTTGAACGGATCGAACACTGTCCTCCTCCTTCATGTGATTGCTCAACAAGCGCACCATCTGACGCCCGCTGATTACATTCTTTTTGGTCAAGGCAACCAATAAATCATCTGTGGGGTCTTGCTTTACGTCATCGCCTGCAAGTCGGGTGACAGCGTCTGCCCAGTCGTCCATTCTTGTGCGCTGTGCGATTACCGTTGATAAATCAATTGACTTTTATTCCTAATAAGGAATTGTGGAGTCAATGTCGCCGTCCAACAGTAAACTACGGCTCGCATAGGGGAATTGCGTCCCTAATACGCAGTATGAACTGCCTAAGGGC
>CANFME010000003.1 GCA_947448305.1 Burkholderiaceae bacterium | reverse complement strand
TGCCATCACGACCGATATCGGTATAAATAATCGCTTCAACACCGTAATCTTCATATTTTTTGGCCAAATCAATTACTTCATGGCCGGTTAGCTTGCTCCAACCGTCAGTGGCAACTTTGCCATCTTTAGCATCAAGACCAACCATGATATGACCGCCAAAGGCGATACAAGCTTCTTGTAAAAAACCTGGGTTCTTTACTGCAGCAGTACCAATGATGATGGTTTCTAATCCGTCATCCAAGAGTCTTTCAATGGTTTCTAAATCCCGAATACCACCACCTAATTGCACAGGAATTTCATTTCCCACTTCTTTAAGAATCTTTTTAATGGCAGATTCATTTTTTGGCTTACCAGCGAAGGCGCCATTTAAGTCAACGAGATGTAATCGTCTAGCACCTAGATTCACCCAATGTCGCGCCATAGCGGCGGGATCTTCGGAAAAAATAGTAGCTTTGTCCATGTCACCTTGTTCTAAGCGAACACAATGACCGTCCTTGAGATCAATAGCAGGTATTAATAACATTTAAGGATTCCAACGTGTAAAGTTTTTATACAAGCACAAACCAAGTTGTGCACTTTTTTCAGGGTGAAACTGCGTAGCAAAAATATTATCCTTCGCCACAGCACTAGTAAACTCACTGCCATAATGCGTAGTGCCAAACACATACTCTTGATGATCGGGTACAACATAATAACTATGCACAAAATAAAATCGGGATGCGTCCGGTATGCCCTCCCACATGGGGTGAGAACGTTGCTGTTTGACCTCATTCCAACCCATATGCGGAACCTTAAAATGGCTCCCATCCGCTTGTACTTGGTCTTCTAATGCAAATTTTATAACCTTGCCAGGAAAAATGTTCAAACAATCTGTATTTATTTGCGGAGGGTGTGCTTCAGCACTTGTTGTGAACAGCATTTGCTCACCGACACAAACACCTAACAATGGCTTAGTTTTAATGGCGACTAATAAGGCATCAAAAAGACCAGATTCTTTTAAGTTGGTCATACAGTCAGGCATCGCACCTTGTCCAGGCAAAATCACTTTATCAGCGCTAGCAATCATTTCTGGAGTGTGAGCAATTACCACCGTGCATTCAGGTGCAACCTTCATCACGGCTTGAGCTACGGAACGGATATTACCCATTCCATAATCTACGATTGCGATCTTAGTCAAAGCAACATTCCATCAGCTCTATTGGTTTATAAACTACCCTTGGTAGATGGAATTTGACCAACAGCTCTCGGATCAATCTCAACCGCCATTCTGAGGGCACGACCAAAAGCTTTAAAAATTGATTCAATTTGATGATGGGCATTAACCCCCCGTAAATTATCAATGTGCAGAGTGGCTCCCGCATGATTTACAAATCCGCGAAAGAACTCAATGCTTAGGTCTACATCAAATGTACCAACCCTAGCTCTGGTAAAGGGCACATGAAACTCTAATTCTGGACGGCCAGAAAAATCAATCACAACTCTTGATAATGTTTCATCGAGGGGCACATAGGAGTGACCGTATCGGGTAATCCCTTTTTTGTCACCTAAGGCTTTTGCTACAGCTTGACCTAAGGTAATACCAACATCCTCAACCGTATGGTGATCATCGATTTGCGTATCGCCATTGGCATGAACAGTTAGGTCCACCATGCCATGTCTTGCGATTTGATCTAACATATGATCTAAAAAAGGTACGCCCGTGTTTAAATCGGCGCGACCAGTCCCATCCAAATTCAACTCAATGGAAATTTTGGTTTCAGAAGTATCTCGTTTAACAGCAATTTGTCTCATTCCATCATAATATCATTCGTTGGTGTTGATTTTTTAAATAAGGAACCTTTTTTATGTCTAAATTTTGGAGCAAAACAGTCAAAGAACTGACTCCCTATAAGCCTGGTGAACAAATTCAGGCTGAAAATTTGATTAAATTGAATACAAATGAAAGCCCGTACGGCCCTTCTCCGAAGGCTCTCGAAGCAATTCGTAATGCAAGCGATGACGCTTTGCGCTTATATCCCCCACCAAATTCAGATCAGTTAAAGGCTAGTCTTGCGCAAACCTACTCCGTTGAACCAAATCAAATTTTTGTTGGTAATGGCTCAGATGAAGTTTTGGCTCATATTTTTTTAGGTCTTTTTAAACAGTCCCACCCGATTCTTTTCCCCGATATTACTTATACCTTTTATCCCGTCTATTGCAGCCTGTATGAGATTGCTTATCAAAAAATCCCTCTCAACGCGTCTTTCCAAATTCAAATTGATGATTATTTAGCCCACCCGAATAATGGGGGCATCATCTTCCCGAATCCTAATGCACCAACTGGACTTGCAACATCCTTATCAGAAATCAAACGGCTACTTGATGCAAATACCCAGAGCGTAGTCGTAATTGATGAAGCCTATGTCGATTTTGGTTGCGAGTCGAGTGTGCAACTCGTTAATCATTATCCTAATCTGATTGTGACCCATAGCTTTTCTAAATCTAGAGCACTTGCTGGCCTGCGTGTTGGTTATGCGATTGCCAGCGCTGAATTAGTTGAAGGTTTAGAGCGCGTTAAAAACAGTTTTAATTCCTATCCCCTAGGTCGCTTAGCCCAAGTAGGTGCTACCGCAGCTGTTTTAGACTCGGAACATTTAGCCAACACAATCAAGAAAATTCAAAATACCCGTGAGCAACTCATACTCGATTTATCTCAGCTAGGATTTAATACCCTTGCCTCTGAAGCAAATTTCGTATTTACAAGCCACGTCTCTAAAAGTGCTGAATTGATCTACTCTGAACTTCGCAAACGTAATATTTTGATTCGTTACTTTAATTTACCTAGAATTGATAACTATCTGCGGATTACGGTTGGTACAGATGAAGAGTGTGCGAAATTGATTGTTGCACTCAAAGAAATTCTTGCCTAAGTATTTAGCTGCTGTGTAATTAGCAGTTTTGGCAACTGTAAAACTAGATTAGTTGATTTGGTTTAATCTTTTTTCAAGCGCATCTCAGCTGCTCTAGCGTGCGCTTGAAGGCCTTCACCGTGGGCGAGCACGCTCGCTATTTTGCCAAGTTGATCGGCTCCGACTTGACTAACCTCAATCAAACTAGAGCGCTTAATAAAGTCATAAACACCGAGTGGCGAAGAAAATCTTGCCGTTCTTGAGGTGGGTAATACGTGGTTGGGTCCAGCACAATAATCACCTAAAGACTCGCTCGTGAATTTTCCCAAAAAGATGGCCCCGGCATGACGGATTAATTCTAGCCACTGCCTTGGATTTTGAGCTGATATTTCCATATGCTCAGGCGCAATTTGATTCGATATTTCACAAGCCTGCGCCATATCCTTGACCAGAATCATCGCTCCGCGGTCTCTGAGTGATTTTTCGATGACAGCTTTGCGAGGCATTTCTGGCAATAATTTATTAATACTTTTTTCTACTGCTTGGAGATAAGCTTCATCCGGGCACAGCAAGATGGACTGGGCCAATTCATCATGTTCTGCTTGAGAAAAGAGATCCATTGCAACCCAATCTGGATCGGTGGATCCATCACAAATCACCAAAATCTCTGAAGGCCCCGCAATCATATCAATCCCGACAATACCAAATACACGCCTTTTGGCACTTGCTACAAATGCATTACCTGGACCGACAATCTTATCCACTGGAGGTATAGTTTGTGTGCCATAAGCCAAGGCACCCACAGCCTGCGCGCCACCAATGGTAAAAATTCGGTCAACTCCAGCTACTGCAGCCGCGGCAAGAACCAAAGGATTATGGGTCCCACCCGGAGTCGGTACCACCATGATGACTTCTTTTACGCCGGCTACTTTAGCGGGTATTGCATTCATTAAAACAGAGGAGGGATAAGCCGCTTTACCACCAGGTACATAAATACCAACACGATCTAAAGGTGTAACTTTTTGGCCTAACTTAGTGCCGTACTCATCTTCATATTCCCAAGAAGTACAGCCTGATTCAATTTTTTGACGTTCATGATAAGCACGAACTCGACTTGCCGCTGATTCTAGTGCTAGCCTTTGTGCGCTGGGTAGTGAAGTTAAGGCTTCCTGTAATTTAGAATGCGTTAACTCCAACTCTTGTACAGAGCTGGCATTGATTCGATCAAATTGGTTCGTCAGTTCTAAAACCGCACTGTCACCGCGCGTTTTTACCTCTTGCAATATACCCGTCACCACTGTTTCGATACTAGATAAATCTTCTTCAGATAAGCTCAATAATTTTGCCAACTCGTGAGCAAAATTGCTATCTTGGGTATTTAATCGACGCATCATCTGAATATTATTTAAGTAGTAAAGCTAAAAAGAGCAAATTAGTTGGTTGAAGCTGCTGCGGCAAAAGCGTCTAAAAACTCTTGCATCGATGCTCTCTGACGCTTGTGGGCAGCTTGGTTCACAATCAAGTGAGCACTGATTTCTTGAATTTGTTCCACTTCTTCTAGAAAATTAGCTTTAAGGGTACTTCCCGTTGAAACCAAATCGACTATCGCATCGGCTAGACCTACTAATGGGGCTAATTCCATCGAGCCATACAATTTAATCAGGTCTACATGCACGCCTTTGGTAGCAAAGTGATCTCTAGCAATTTGTACGTATTTGGAAGCAACTTTTAACCTAGCGCCTTTTTTTACTGCGCTGGCGTAATCAAAGCCTTGTTTGACAGCGACTGACATGCGGCATTTAGCTATGCCCAAATCAATGGGCACATACAAGCCTTCAAAACCATTCTCTATCAATACATCCTGACCTGCTACACCAAGATCCGCTCCACCAAACTGAACGTAGGTTGGCACATCTGAGGCCCGCACGATAATAATACGTAAGTCAGGATGAGACGTTTCAATAATCAGTTTTCTGGACGTTTCTGGATTTTCTTTGACGCGAATTCCTGCTCTCTCGAGCATCGGCATCGTTTCTTCAAAAATTCTTCCCTTAGATAGCGCTAGTGTCAACATATGGTTATTGTAAATCTTTCTCTTGTTTTGATTTCAAACTGATTACAGTTTTAATCATTTAAAGAATTTATTTAACTCTTTCAATCTGAGCCCCTAAGGCGCTCAACTTCACTTCCATGCGATCATAACCGCGGTCAAGGTGATAAATACGCTCAATCAAGGTCTCACCTCTAGCCACAAGTCCTGCAATCACCAAACTTGCCGAGGCTCTTAAATCGGTAGCCATGACTGTCGCACCAGATAAATGTTCCATTCCTTCGACCAAGGCGATATTGCCATCAATCGAAATATTCGCGCCTAATCGGTTCATTTCCTGAACGTGCATAAAGCGGTTTTCAAAAATAGTTTCCGTTACACGAGCACTGCCATTGGCAATCGTATTGAGTGCCATAAACTGCGCTTGCATATCGGTTGGAAAGGAAGGGTATTCGGACGTTCTGAAGCTAATTGGTTGCGGTCTTTTACTCATCTTCGCCTCAATCCAATCCGGCCCAATATTCATTTCTAAACCAGCTTCTTTTAATTTTGTAATGACAGCTTCAAGCGTATCTGGACGACAATGGGTTAATTTGATTTCACCGGTGGTAGCAGCCACAGCACATAAAAATGTTCCGGTTTCGATTCGGTCTGCAATAATTTCGTATTCTGCACCGTGCAACGCTTCTACACCTTCAATGATGAGATGATCTGTACCTAAGCCCGTAATTTTGGCACCCATAGCAACTAATAAGTTTGCTAGATCAGTCACTTCAGGTTCTCTTGCGGCGTTTTCTAAAACGGTTCTTCCTTGTGCCAAGACAGCTGCCATCATTAGATTTTCAGTGCCCGTGACAGTAATCATATCGGTTAGAATTCTGGCCCCATGCAAACGGCCAGAGGCTTCTGGTGCATAAGCCTGGATATATCCTTGCTCAATATGCATCTTCGCACCCATCGCTTGCATCCCTTTGATATGTTGATCAACGGGTCTTGCACCAATTGCGCAGCCACCTGGCAAAGACACTCTTGCATTACCAAAACGCGCTAAGAGAGGGCCTAAAACCAAGATCGATGCTCGCATCGTTTTGACCATATCATACGTTGCTTCTGCTTTAGCAATGGTATGTGCTTGAACTTCTACGACCGTTCTATCTGACTCATCTGGAAAGTGAATACTCACCCCCATTTGTGAAAGAAGTTTTAACATCGTCCTTACATCTTGTAAATCTGGTAAATTGCGCAGCGTCAACTTCTCATTCGTTAACAAGGCCGCGCATAAAATTGGCAAAGCGGCATTTTTCGCTCCTGCGATTCTAACTTCACCATGCAGAGGCTGACCGCCTCGGATGAATAATTTATCCATAATTACACTTTACTGAAATATTTAATCGAAACACCTATTGAATTTATAGGTGGCTCATTATTGCCCATACTCTTCTGGCGTGAGTGTTTTAAAAGACAAGGCGTGAATTTCTGCCTTCATTCTGTCGCCAAGCGCTGCGTAGACCAATTGGTGGCGCTGAATACGGCGAAGTCCCTCAAACTTAGGGCTCACAATCGTTGCGAAGAAATGCTGACCATCACCATCTAAGGATACGTGAGTGCACTCCATACCTAACTCGATATATTCTTTAATTTGATCTGGGGTTGGATTCATTATTTTTGCTCTAAATAAAAGGATTGGACACTATTTTAGCTTCTTAAGCTTAGTGTCTTAATTTATATCCGCTTTTCAGTAAATTTAAGCAGATGATGGTGACGACAACAAAAGCAAATGCTAAGACAAAGAAACTTTGCCATGGTGACACATCGGATTGACCAAAAAAACCATATCTAAAACCATCAATCATATAAAAGAAAGGATTGAAATGTGACACTTTTTGCCAAAAAGGTGGCAATGAATGAATCGAATAAAAAACCCCAGAAAGCATTGTGAGAGGGGTTATTATAAAATTTTGTGCGGTGGCTAGTTGGTCAAATTTATCTGCCCAAATACCAGCAACTAATCCCATTGCACTTAACAATGCGGAGGCTAGGGTTGCAAAAACGATAATCCAAATAAAGGCTTCAAAAGGAACGCTTGCAAAACCCATTGTGACTAGAAAGACCCCCATCCCAACCGCTAAACCACGAATCATTGCAGCGCAAATATATGCGCAGAACATCTCTACATGGGATAGTGGGGCTAAGAGTACGAATACTAAATTCCCCGTGATTTTTGACTGAATTATGGATGAGGAGGTATTTGCAAAAGAGTTTTGTAAAACACTCATCATGATGAGTCCGGGAATCAAAAAAGCTGAATAACCATAACCATAGATTTTTGGACTATTTTCTAAGATATGCCCAAAAATCAGCAAATATAGAACCGCTGTCAATACCGGCGCACCAACGGTTTGAAAGGCTACTTTATAAAACCGTTTCACTTCCTTGTGAAGGAGTGTTAAAAAACCACTTTGGATTTGCGCAGGTGGTAATTCACTCAAAGGTGTCAGAGCCTTGTTTGAGAAATCATTCATGATTTGCCTGTGCCATTATTTTAACGAATACCGCTTCTAAGTCAGCTGCGCCATCATCGCCCAAAACACGCACAGGTGCGCCGGGTGGACGGTGCTTTGCTAATAAATTAGCAGTGGTGTCTAGTGCCACTAATCGCCCTTGTTTTAACATGGCAATCCGGCCACATAATGACTCGGCTTCCTCTAAATAATGAGTTGTTAGAACTATCGTATGCCCTGCCTGATTAAGACGACTTACAAACTGCCACAAAGATTGACGCAACTCCACGTCTACTCCCGCTGTTGGCTCATCTAACACGATTACTGGTGGACGATGAACTAGCGCCTGCGCCACTAAAACCCGACGTTTCATTCCGCCAGATAGGGCTCGCATATTCGAATCAGCTTTACTCGTTAAACCCAGATTGGCCAGAATCTCATCAATCCAATCATCGTTTTTACGTAAGCCAAAATAACCTGACTGAAACCTTAGAGTTTCACGTACTGTAAAAAACGGATCAAACACAAGTTCTTGAGGGACAACACCTAACTGACGTCGGGCCATTCTAAAATCTTTTTGAACATCAAAACCCATCACGGCAATTGATCCGGAGTCTGGCTTACAGAGTCCTGCCATCGAAGTAATTAAGGTTGTTTTACCTGCGCCATTAGGTCCTAATAACCCCAAAAATTCACCCTGCTGTATCTCTAAAGAGACTCCCGCCAAGGCTTGTAGGCTGCCATAGGATTTTTTGACATTTTGAATGGATATCGCAGGCATAGACTACTCGATACTAGAACTGATTGGAAGTAGCGTCTCTAGACCGTAAACTTTCGATAATGAGACCAATTTTTTGGGGGCCTCAATAATTTTTAAATCTGGATAAGCCCTTACATAAGCCATCAGTACAGATAGTGCTGTGGAATCAAATAGTGTTAGATTGCTACCACTCACCACCTGCTCATCTGTTTTTTTTGATAATGCGCTTAAACCTTCCTCGCGGATTTGTAATGCATTCTGATGGGTTATGGTTGGAGGTAATACAAACATAAAATTATTTGGCCTTTGATAAGGTCTTATTACGCTCTTGCAAAAATGTAATTAAACCCTCAATACCATTTTGACTAATTTGATTATTAAATTGACCTCTGTAAGCTTCAACCAACCAAGCACCAAGAACATTTAAATCATAGACACGCCAAACATTATTAGCCGTTTTTTCTAGTCGATAATCTAATTGAACCGGATCGCCTTTCCCGATGACTTGTGTACGAACCACCACTTCAGTATCCTCAGGGCTCATCCTAAACGGACGTATCTGGACTGTTTGATCCTTAACTTGAGATAGGGCGCCCGCATAAGTTCTGATTAGCAATAGTTTAAATTCGGCAATGATTAATTTTTGTTGTTCTGGGGTTGCCTTAGACCAGTGTCTGCCCATTGCTAATTGAGTGGTTCTAGCCAAATCGGAGTAAGGCACAATTTTTTGATCAACGAGTGCAATAACTTTATTGATATTACCCGATTGAATATCTTTGTCTGTTTTGGCAGTATTTAAGACATCATTCACAATTGCTTGAACTAAGCCATCTGGCGTAGAGTCAATGCTCTGAGCTATTGAATTTAAGGATGTCATGCTGACACATAGTAAGAACACTGCCAAAAAATATTGTGTTATTTTTTTAACAATAGACTGCAAAGAGATTGTGTTTACAACATTCATTTCAATAGCTTTCATATTCTAAATTTTTAATTACTTACTTTTTTAAATCATCAACTTTGTAAGTGTTTCTTAATTAACGAATCCTATTATCCTCAGTGGAGTAGTCAGGAGCAGTTTCCTCATCATCTTCTTCCATCATTGGAGGATTTCCATCGTAGAGTTTACTTCTTCTTCTCTGTAAGTAGGCATCCCTGATAAAACTGTACTTATCAAACGCGGCGCTTTCTAAGATGTCACTTGAACCCAAATATTTTGCCCGTTGATCAATAATCCTTACACCTGTAATAGAGTTTCTTAATGGAATATCATCGATCTGTTTAATCAAGATATCCGTTTGAATGTCGAAGAACCAGCCAACCGTATCTCTAACGGTACTTGGGCCAAGTAATGGCAACACCATATAAGGTCCGTCGGGTATTCCCCAAACTCCAAATGTTTGCCCAAAATCTTCACTGTGTTTTTCTATTCCAGCAGAGGATGCTGCATCCCAAATACCACCAAGCCCGATGGTAGTATTGACCAGCACACGCACCACGCCATCAAATGCATCCTTTGGTTTACCTTGCAGTAGGCTATTGACAGAGTTATAAATATCACCAATGTTTGAAAAAACATTCCGAATTGCCGTCTGAACCACATTTGGCAATACAAATTCATATACCTTTGTAAGTGGACGAATTAAATAATCATCCAAGCTATCATTAAATGAAAGTACCGCTCGATTGGTTTGTTCCCACGGATCTTTTTTAATCCGAACTTGCCCATCAGGAATTGTGGCGCAAGAAACCAAAGCTAAAGTCAAAATTGCTAGACTCAATCTTTGAATTGTTACGGTTAAAGAAGTTTTAAATATTTTCATTGGATTATTTTTTATCTGCATCCTTGCCAGAATCAGCAGCTTTGCTATACAAGAACTGACTAATTAGACTTTCTAAGACGATTGCAGACTGCGTTTGGGTTATTTTACTGTTTTCGCCCAAAAGTTTCTCATCGCCACCAGCTTCTAAACCAATATATTGCTCACCTAGCAAGCCGGAGGTAAGAATTCTAGCAGAGGAATCTTTCGGGAAATGGAATTTCTCATCAAGATTTAAGGTAACTCTTGCCTGATAATTTTTATCATCAAAATCGATTGACGCCACACGGCCCACCACTACGCCCGCACTTTTGACAGGAGCTCTTGGTTTTAAACCGCCGATGTTATCAAATACTGCGGATACGCTGTACGTTTTAGAAAAACTAAAAGTACTCATATTCCCAGCTTTTAATGCTAAAAATAACAAGGCTGCAAAACCAATTAGGACAAATAGTCCAACCCAAAAATCTAAGATATTTTTTTTCATTGCATCACCATCCGATTTATATCAGTCTTCTATGTCAGTTAAGTCGAAAACATTACCGCTGTTAATAAAAAGTCGAGTGCTAAAACCGTTAAAGACGATATCACCACTGTTCTTGTTGTCGCTAATGAGACTCCTTCAGGTGTCGGCTTACTCTCAAACCCTTGATATAAGGCGATGAATGTAACAGCTACACCGAAAACTACACTCTTAATTACACCGTTACCAATATCTTTGATAACGTCAACTCCACCCTGCATCTGAGACCAAAAGGCACCTGAGTCGACGCCTATTAATTGCACACCTACCAGATAGCCCCCTAATATACCTACGGCACTGAAGATGGCAGCTAAGATCGGCATTGCAATAATGCCACCCCATAATCTAGGCGCTAATACGCGAGAAAGTGGGTCTACTGCCATCATTTCCATTGCACTGAGTTGCTCGCCTGCTTTCATCAAACCAATTTCTGCCGTTAAAGAGGTTCCTGCTCGTCCTGCAAATAAAAGTGCTGTAACGACTGGTCCTAATTCACGCGTTAGTGATAATGCCACTAAAAGTCCTAGAGCCTGTTCTGATCCATAACGATTCAAGGTGTAATAACCCTGTAAACCCAAGACAAAGCCAACAAATAAGCCTGAAACAGCAATAATGACAAACGAGTAATTACCTAAGAAAAAAACTTGATCTCTTACTAATCGAAACCGTTTAAAAACACTTCCTGATCTTGCTAGAATCGCAAAAAACATTCTCGTGGCATATCCGAGACTGAGAACATTCGTTCGAATCACCATTCCGAGTCGTGAAATTTGCTCTGAAATCATACAGTTGACGCTTTTTTATTGAGGGTTTCCTTTGGTGTATCTAAACCAAAGTCTAGACCAATGTCTGGCCCTGGATAATGAAAAGGAACTGGGCCGTCAGGTTGAGCATGGATGAACTGTTGTACAAATGGATCTTTCGATGCTTTTAATGCTTCAGGTGTGCCTTTTGCAGCAATCTTTCCATCTGCAATAAAGTACACATAATCTGCAATACCAAACGTTTCTGGTACATCATGGGTTACCAAAATACTCGTCGCCCCTAATGCACTGTTCATGTCTTTAATCAAATGAGCCGTAACGCCTAATGCAATCGGATCAAGTCCAGCAAATGGCTCATCATACATAATTAAAGGTGGATCTAAAGCAACTGCTCGGGCAAAGGCAACGCGTCTTGCCATTCCACCCGATATTTGTGAGGGCATTAAATCTCTAGCGTTTCGCAAACCCACCGCATTAAGTTTCATCATGACTAAGTCACGAATCATTTCTTCATCTAAATCGGTATGCTCGCGCAAAGGAAAAGCCACATTTTCAAATACGCTAATATCTGTAAAAAGTGCGCCAAATTGAAACAACATGCCCATCTTGCGACGTGCACTGATTAAGCCCTGATGATCCAACTTACTAATATCTTGGTCATCAAACTTGACTTGTCCAGAGGTTGCAAGAACTTGACCACCCAGCAAACGAAGAATGGTGGTCTTACCACAACCTGATCCACCCATGACAGCAGTCACTTTACCTTGGTGAAACTCCATATCCAAGCCACTAAGAATCTTTCTTTCGCCTGGAGCGTAGGAAAATTCAACTTGTTTTAAAGAGGCGATAATATTGGTAGGTGTGGATTCCATCCCATTATTATCATTCAAATTTGTGTTACAAAACGTTTTCTTATTAATTCCTTAGAATTTCGACGTTTTTTCTCATTTTTTATTCTATTTTGATCAAATTTGAAGCTTTTTCACAAAACTTCCCCCTTAATTACCTCTTAAGTCCTTTTTTTCTTAGGCAAATAATTTGTCATCAAAAATAGCGACTGCTCTGGTCCATCCGGCAGACGCTCCTCTAATTTTATGGGGAAAACAACTAATATAAAAACCAAATGGTGGCAAAGCTTCTAAATTATGTAATTTTTCTAAATGACTGTATCCAATATCCCGCCCTGCTTTATGTCCTTCCCAGATTAAGCTCGCATCTTTCGTTGCTTCATATTTTTTTTGTGTATGAACAAATGGTGCGTCCCAACTCCAGCCATCAATGCCAGTTAAACGTACTCCTCGCTCCAATAAATACATGGTTGCTTCATACCCCATGCCACAACCTGCAGAAACATAATCATCGTAACCAAACCGTGAGCCTGCGCGTGTATTAACGACAACAATATCCAAAGGTTGAAGCGTGTAATTGATTCTTTTTAATTCTTCTTCCACATCCTTAGCGGTTACAACATAACCATCCTCAAAATGTCGAAAGTCAAGTTTTACGCCAGGTGCAAAACACCACTCAAGCGGTACTTGATCGATCGTAATGGATGGCTTTTTCTCCCCTAAAGCATCGTCCATCGTATTGTGAAAATGATAGGGTGCGTCTAAGTGAGTCCCATTATGGGTCGAGATGGTAGCAACTTCTACCGCCCACCCTTGTCCATCGGGAAGTTCATTTTTTTGCAAGCCCGGGAAAAATTCCGCAATACGCTCTACAGTATCTGCATGTGTAAAGTATTCTATTTTTGGTTTAAACGATGGCGGATCACTAATCGTTTCATTATCTAAATAAATCGAAATATCAATTAATTTTCTTGTCATTTTGTCCCCTAATTTTTTTTGTACTTTTAATTTACCACAACTCATTTTTAGGGGGTTTTTTTATTCTTTTTAACGGTATCCGACTTGATCTAATATCTTTTGTGCAACTTTTTGATTTTTTGCCATGGCTTCAACAGGTACATTCTCAGAAATGAAGTTACCTAATTTTTTTAAAACATCATTTTCTACTTCGACTGTTTTCACGACTGCCCATTCATTGTTTCTATTTGCAAAATATTTTTGAGCGTCATCACTCACTAAATATTCCATAAACTCTAGGGCTGCTTTAGGATGAGGCGCATTCTTTGCAACACCAGCACCAGTTATATTGATATGAGTACCTGTCGTTTGTTGGTTTGGCCAAATAAATCCAATGTTACTCATCATGGTTTGATCTTCTGGTTTACTGGACTTCATCAAGCGTGCTAAATAATAGGAATTAGTTAAAGTAACACCACACTCTCCCGTTGCAACAGATTTTATTTGATCGGTATCTCCTCCCTTAGGAGATCTTGCCATATTCGATACCATCCCTTTAGCCCATTCTTCGGTTGCTTGTTCTCCACGTAATTCAATCATTGAACCGATTAATGAAAGCATATAAGGGTGAGATCCAGAGCGTGTGCACACTAATCCTTTATTTATTGGATGCGCTAATTTTTCATAGGTATCGATATCCGAAGGTTTTACTTTAGATTTGTTGTACACAATCATTCTAGCTCTCGTCGTGAGTCCAAACCAAGTTGATCCGTAGGTATCTTTTTTGGACCTTAAGTTTTCAGGTATTTTTTCCTCGAGGAGTTTTGAGTGTATTGGTTTAAATAATCCCTCATTTTCACTTTTCCAAAGTCTTGAAGCATCTACCAACATAATGACATCCGCTGGGCTTTTATTTCCTTCACTTTTTAATCTTTCAAATAGCGCATTATCACTAGCTTCGATTCGATTTATTTTGATGCCAGTTTTCTTAGTAAATTCACTATAGAGCAACTCATCAGTCTGATAATGCCTTGCCGAATACAAGTTCAATTCTTTTTCACTGGATGAAGCAGTATTTGTTTGCGCATTCGTGATAAACCCAAAACCGCATCCTACTAGAACAATCAGAAAACTGATGTGCTGTTGAAATTTTCGATGACCCATTTTTCGATACCTTTTTCTTAATAAACGAAATTTCATTCTATCAATAATGAGAATCATTATCATTTGTATGGGATTAAGTATGAAGCCCTCATCATTGCAACAGTTCCTCATGCAGTGAATGCCCTGTCTTAGTGCGACTTCGTTTCTTCTCCCTTTTTTGGGGCGAAATAAAAAAACTGGCGCTTTCTTGAATGCAAACTTGTATACAAGCAAAACACCAATTGTCATTTTTCAACTAAAGGGAGCTATGAGTATGAGTAAAAATAAATTTAGCGTAGGTCGTCGCCAAATCCTGCAAGCCGGTGCCATTAGTGCAGTTACCAGCTTGATACCTTCAATTTCAAAAGCGGCAGATGATAAAATTCAAATTGGCTATTGGCCTATCGCAAGTGGACTTCCCTTTTTTGTGGCTCTGGAAAAAGGCTATTTCAAAGAAGTTGGACTTAACGTAGAAGGGGTGAAATTTGCAAGCCCTAACCAAATTGCTGAAGCCATGATTGCCGGACGTATTCACGGCTCTGCTAATGGAACAGCCTCTGCAGCCCTAGCTCTCGCAGAGATCAGCTCACCTAACCTTTTTAAGATTATTTGTTCTAATCCCTCAAATATTAAATATGTTTTAGACGAAGTTTTAGTTCCTTTAGATAGTAAAGTAAAAGCAATTAAAGACCTTCCAAAAGATGTCAAAATTGCCTGTGGCCCTGGTATACAAAACGTTACCCTCACAAAAATCATTCTTGAAAAAAATGGTCTATCAAATGTTCAGCCTATCGAATTACCAGTAGGTCAACATGTACCTGCCTTAGCAGCAGGACAAATTGATGCAGTTTATACACTCGAACCATCTGGGACTGTTGGAAAAGTAAAAGGCGTATCACGTATTTTAGAAGCGGGCGTCATATCTAAATATATGCTGGGAGATCCACTAGCTCCATGGTTCGGTGGATCAGCGTCACTAG
This sequence comes from Burkholderiaceae bacterium, assembly GCA_947448305.1. Classification (GTDB taxonomy): domain Bacteria; phylum Pseudomonadota; class Gammaproteobacteria; order Burkholderiales; family Burkholderiaceae; genus Polynucleobacter. The sequence continues at coordinate 40,616 of CANFME010000003.1, read as the reverse complement.
TTACAACAATCATCAAAGAGCGCCCAGCTGATGTAAAAAAATTCATTACAGCCTATGCAAAAGGAGTGGAATTCATTCGCAAAAATCCAGAAGAATCTAGAAAATCCCTTGACGGATTTACTGCAATCGAAGAGGCCGTTGTAAAAGAAGTTCCGTTGGCTGATTTTGTAATGTTTAATGAATTTAAACCCTCTGACATTGCACACTTCCAAAAATACTTTGATGTGTTCACTGATCGTAAGATTTTTTCTAAAACTGTAGATGTTAAATCTCTTATCTATAGCAACTAGACTTTAATCATGCATAAAGAAAACCTTCAAAAACTTCTTCCATTAATTGGGCCATTGGCGCTTTTTTTGCTTTGGGGCTTAATTTTAGAAGCGAAATGGGTAAAGCCAATCTTGCTTCCTCCTCCGGGAGCAACTCTGGTTTACATGACCGATTCTTTTCTAACGGGGGCTATTTTTGGAGACTTATTTGCTACGGTAAAGCGAACCTTTTATGCATTTTTTATCGCAACAATATTGGGGGTTCCTTTAGGTGTCATCTTAGGTAGTAATGAAAAAGTTTATCGCTGTGTGGAGTTCTTAATTGATTTTTTTAGATCAACACCATCATCAGCATTAATCCCTCTTTTCATGCTGATTTTTGGTATTACGGATGTTAATAAGATTGCCATTGCAGCTTTCGCAGCAATTTTAGTTATTCTTTTTAATAGCGCTTACGGTGTAATGAACGCCAAAAAAACGAGGGTTAATGCTGCAAGAACAATGGGCATACCAACCCGTTTTATCTTTAAAGATATTCTTTTAATGGAAAGCCTGCCACAAACCTTCGTTGGTTTGAGAATGGGGATCTCTATGGCGTTAGTCATCGTCATCGTAGCTGAAATGTTTATCGGCTCAGAAAACGGACTTGGGCATCGCATTATTGATGCTCAACAAGTATTTAATGTGAAAGAAATGTATAGCTCTATTTTAATTACTGGGGCACTAGGCTACGGACTTAATCTTTTATTTTTGTTAACTGAAAAACGTATCGTTCACTGGGGTGGAAAAGCATGAGTAGCATTCTTGATTTACCTGCAAAAATTGGCACCCACGTTACTATTCGTGGATTAGATAAGTCTTTTAATGGGGCAGTCTTATATAAGAATTTCAATTTAGATATTCCTAAAGGAAAAATTGTTTCTATTTTTGGTCCCAATGGTTGTGGCAAATCGACCCTCATCAATATGATTTCTGGGTTGATGCCAATAGATGCTGGTGAAGTTCTTTTTGATGGTAAAACATTAGCAAAAACGACGATTGGCTATGTATTTCAAAACTATCGAGATGCCCTTTTTCCTTGGATGACTTCTTGGGACAATATTGCATATCCACTTAAGCGAAGTGGTATGTCCAAAGAAAAAGTAAGAGCGCGTGTGGATGAATTAGTTGCTCTATTTGAAATTAAGTTTAATCTCAATCTCTATCCTTATGAATTATCTGGTGGTCAGATGCAAACTGTCTCCATCATGAGGGCCTTAGCTACAAAACCGGAAATTTTATTTTTAGATGAGCCATTCTCCGCTTTGGACTTTGAGATGACTCTTTTTATTCGATCAAAATTACAAGAAGCTAATTTAATTACTGGGGTCACTATGATGATCGTTTCCCATGATCTAGAAGATGCAGTTTTTCTTGCAGATAAAATATTATTACTATCAAGAAGGCCTACTAAAATTGCCGAGTATCTTGATTTTGAAATGGCAAAACCAAGATCTCCCGAAAGTGTTAGTGAGGGGGAATTTATTAAAACTAAGGCTTTAGCTCTGGAAATCTTTCAGCGAGAGATGAGAGCTTGATTACCATTATTGATCCTATTAAACCGGATTCCTTTGGAGATCATTGCCCAAAGGAGCCGTCAATCATATTTTTTAGTGGGTACGTTTTAGCTTTAAGAGAAATAAGTCATTTAACTGAATATGGGCCCTGATTTTCAATTAGAAAGTGCAAAGTAAATGTCATCAATTATTCGAATTCATAGTGAATTCGCGAGCCTAGCTGAGCATGCTTACTCTCAAATCAAACAAAAAATCTTTGATTTTGAACTCATGCCAGGTGATTTGATTTCAGAAGGGAATCTATCAAAACTTATTGCTGTTAGCAGAACCCCCTTACGTCAAGCCTTGCAACAATTACAACATGGTGGATTTATTAAAGCGATTCCTAAAGTTGGTTGGCAAATAACGCCATTAAATTTTGATAAGTTGGATGAGTTCTATGACTTTAGAATCTTAATTGAATTACATGCTGTAAAAGTTTTATGCGACTCGAATCAAGCACATCAGGTTCTTAACGATCTACAGAAAATATGGCTTAAACCCAAATCTAAACGTCATTTCAATAGTCTAGAAATTGGGCTATTAGATGAACAGTTTCATATTTCACTTGTAAAAATTGCAGGAAATGAAGAGATGCTAAAAACATATTCCGAAATAACTGAGCGGATCAAGATTATCAGAAGATTGGATTTTACCCAAAGTGAGCGTATTAATACTACTTACGAGGAACATGGTCAAATCATTACAGCAATCATGGCTAGAAATACTGATGAAGCACAAGGCTTATTAAAAGCCCACATTGAACAAAGCAAGATTGAAGTTAGAAAGATAACATTTGGAATGCTCCAAGATGCTAAAAATTTATCTATTAGTTAAATATCTCTAGCTTAGTCATATCTGCTCAGTTTTTTTAAGAAATATCTTTATCTGGTTTTCGGCATTAATTTTGTCAGAATATAGACCGGAATAAGTCCAGCAGTGACGATACACAAAGAAGGAAAAGCTAATTCATCTAAGCGTTCGTCTGCAGCAAATTGATAAACCTGAATAGCCAATGTCTCAAAATTAAATGGTCTTAACAACATCGTTGCTGGTAATTCCTTCATGACATCGACAAACACAAAAATAGCACCGATAGTTATACTTCGACTTAATAAGGGAAGGTGTATCTTTTTTAAAATTTGACATTTGGTTTGGCCTAGGAGTGATGCAGACTCATCTATTGAATTACTAATACGAGAAAAACCAACCTCTAAACTTTGGATGCTTGATGCTAGAAATCTAACCATGTATGAATAAATCAAAACCCATAAACTAGTCGTTATCCACCAAGCTAAATCAAGAAACTCCAGCAAGCAAAGTATTCCAATACCTAAGACCATCCCAGGTAATGCATAACCAAATCCCAATAAACGATTAAACAAAAAGTAGCTGGGATTAATTCTTACTATATAAGTAAATCCAACTGCAATCGAAACGCAAATGAATGTCGTTATGGTTGAAACGATTAAAGAATTAGTAAGTCCATTTAAATATCGAAAATCCACTTTTAAGCCTAGCTGATAGACTGATTGCAAAAGTAAAAATACGGGCAAAATAAAACCAAGTAACACGGTTCCTCCCGAAAATATAACTGTCAATAGGGCATTGATCCATCCTAACTTGATTACCTTCAGTGATTTTTTTCTATCCCTAGCATATCGAATTTTGGATCTACTAATGTGTTCAATTGACAAAATAAATATCACAACAAAACATAATCCAAGAGCAAGTTGGATAGCTGTGACTCGATCACCATAGGATAACCAAGCTTTAAATATCCCCGTTGAAAGTGTTTGTATCCCAAAATAGGATACCGCTCCATAATCCGCTAAAACCTCCATCAATACCAAAGCTATTCCTGCCATTATTGCTGGCCTTGCCATTGGTAAAGCTAACTTATAAAAAGTTTGTGTCTGACTATATCCGAGTGTTGCAGATACCTCCATCAAAGTTGAGTTGCGCTCTATGAACTGCGTTCGCATGATTAGATAAACATAAGGATAAAGGCATAATGAAAACGTCAGAATGGCTCCTAGAAGTGATCTCGGTTCAGGAAAAAACCATAAGGAATCCGATCTAAAAATCATTCGAATACTTGTTTGAATAGGTCCAGAAAACTGAAGTAAATCCACAAGTAAATAAGCCATCACATATGCGGGTATCGCAAGGGGCATTATTAAGGCAAGCTCAATCACTTTTTTTCCGGGGAACTGATAATTCACAACAAGCCAAGCATTACCAACCCCAAGCATCAAGACTCCAAATGTGACTCCTAGCATTAACTTAAAGGTTTCCATCAGGTAACTTGCCAGTAAAAAATCCCATAAATGTCGCAAGTTACTTGTACTATTTAACTCAATTACCCCACTTTGCTCTAGGGGATTCAGTGGCAATACCAATCCAATGAATGGTAAAAACAATAGTGCGGCGATAGGAACAATTATTAGTTTCATTTTTTCAAAGTTGTATTTAAGTAATCACACTACCCATTAGAAATTAATTGAGATATGACTTTTAAAAATACCCTTCTTTCGATTAATGATTTAACGGTGACGTTTTCAAAATCTAATTGTCGATCCTCAATTCATGCCATTAATCATTTCAACCTAAAACTAAATGAAGGTGAAATTGGTTGTTTACTTGGGCCGTCAGGCTCTGGTAAATCGACTGTGCTGCGCGCTATTTGTGGATTTGAACATCTTAAAAGTGGCTTGATTCAATTACGAAAAAAAGTAATTTCTTCGCCAAGATTTGAGCATCCTTCTCATTTAAGGGGGATTGGAATGGTTTTTCAAGACTTTTCACTCTTCCCACATTTGACAGTTATAGAAAATATTACCTTTGGTTTGCAAGGTCTATCTTCTAAAAATAAACAACTTAAAGCAACACAGTGGCTTGATAGAGTTTTACTTCTTGATAAAGCGGATTCCTATCCTTACGAACTCAGTGGTGGTGAACAACAACGTGTGGCATTAGCGAGAGCCATGGCTCCTGAGCCAAGCTTAATTTTGTTAGATGAACCATTTTCTAGTTTAGATCTTGAATTACGAGAACAACTAGCCCTAGACTTTCGAGCCCTTCTAAAGTCACGAAACATGACTACGCTTATGGTTACACATAATCAAACAGAGGCTTTTACTATTGCTGATAAGGTAGGTGTAGTGTGTAGAGGTGAGTTACTTCAATGGGATACTCCGTATCAGATTTATCACCATCCAACTAACCAATTTGTGGCTGAATTTATTGGGCAAAGCTTCTTTTTAAAAGGTATCGTGTTAGAAAATGACCGAATCAAAACAGAGCTAGGTGAGATGCCTTTTAATTCAAACTATCGGACTGAAATCGGGCAAACATTAGAAGTGTTAATTCGTGCAGAGAATGTTCAGTTAGAAGTTAATGGAGCGATCAGGGCCACAATTATCAATAAAGCATTTCGAGGTGCAATGTACTTGTACACTCTAAAGTTGGACTCAGGCACCAACATAGTTGCTTTTAATTCCAGCCATCACTGTCTCGAAGTTGGTGAAAAAATTGGTGTTTGTTTAGATAATAAACAAACACCTCATGTAATGAAAAATCCCCAAAGTTAGATATTAATAATCACTTTGGGGAAAACTTTCATCCATCTTTAAAACGAATTAATTTGGCAGTTCGCTTGAGCCCATTAAGAATTCATCTACTGCTCTTGCACATTGGCGACCTTCACGGATTGCCCACACAACTAAAGACTGACCACGTCTCATATCACCGGCAGCAAATACTTTTGGTTGATTGGTGTGATAAGCCTTAGCGCCTTCAACAGTTGCTTTTGCATTTCCACGATTATCTTTTTCAACCCCGAAGCCAGAAAGAATTTGCTGAGCTGGTGAAACAAAGCCCATGGCTAAGAAGACTAATTCCGCTTGCATTTCAAACTCTGTGTCCGGAATTTCAGCCATTTTGCCATCACGCCATTCGAGACGTACACCGATGAGTTTCTCAAGTTTGCCGTCTTTACCTTCAAAACGTTTCGTAGCAACTGACCAATCTCTAGCGCAACCTTCTTCATGAGAGGATGAAGTACGTAATTTAGTTGGCCAATAAGGCCACACCAGTGGTTTGTTCTCTTCTTGTGGTGGTTGTGGCAATAACTCAAATTGACTTACTGATTTGGCGCCATGACGATTTGAAGTGCCAACACAGTCAGAACCTGTATCACCACCACCAATTACGATTACATGCTTACCTTTAGCATCAATCGTATTTTTAGTATCGCCAGCAACTTCTTTATTTTGTGGGATTAAAAAATCTAACGCAAAGTGCACCCCTTTGAGGTCACGGCCAGGGATTGGTAAATCTCTCGGTTGCTCCGCACCCCCACTAATAATTACTGCATCATACTTGGCTAATAGCTCATCTGGATCTACTCTTTTTTGTGAGTAATCTTTAATCGCAGGATCTAACTGTTCTTTACCGACAAAAACGCCAGTAACGAACGTGACTCCTTCTGCTTCCATTTGCTCAACGCGACGATCAATTAACCATTTCTCCATTTTGAAGTCAGGGATACCATAACGAAGTAAACCGCCAACACGATCATTTTTTTCATAGACACTCACATCATGCCCAACTCTTGCTAACTGTTGCGCAGCCGCTAGACCTGCAGGCCCTGAACCAACGATGGCAATCTTTTTGCCAGTCTTATGAGTTGGTAATTGTGGTTTAACCCAACCGTTTTCCCACGCTTTATCAATAATTGCATGTTCAATGGACTTGATACCAACTGGATCACTATTAATTCCTAAAGTACAAGCTGATTCACAAGGGGCAGGACAGATTCTGCCAGTAAACTCTGGAAAGTTATTGGTCGAATGTAAAACTGCAATCGCAGCTTCCCAATCCTGCTGATAAACAAGCTCATTAAAATCTGGAATGATATTGTTTACAGGGCAACCACTATTACAAAATGGAATGCCGCAATCCATACAACGCGCACCTTGTGTTTTTGCTTCTTCATTGGTCAGCGGTTCAACAAATTCTTTGTAGTGCTTTACACGTGTTAAAGGCGCTTCATAGTGCTCGGACTGACGTTCAAAGTCCATAAATCCTGTCATTTTTCCCATAGCAATCTCTCTTATTCTTTCGTTAAACTTTTGCAGTTTTCTTTTCGGCTAATCCCTGAGCTTTTTCCCACAACTCACCTAAGGCTCTCTTATACTCTGTTGGGAATACTTTGATAAAACGGGCTCTTTCACTTTCCCAATTACCTAGTATTTTTTTAGCTTGTTCAGACCCGGTATGGCGGAAATGTTTTTCTACTAAACCCTTTAGGATTTCCTCGTCACTAATACGTTGACCACCTTCTTTTACGTTTTCAGGAGCATGCCACTGAGAAACTGGAATTTGCTTTTCTTGTTCTTGTTTTGAGAATACTGGCTCTAAAGTTGCCATCGTTGTATTACAACGTTTAGCAAATAAACCATCTTCGTCATAAACATAAGCAATACCACCACTCATACCCGCTGCGAAATTTCGTCCTGTATTACCAAGCACCACAATCGTGCCGCCAGTCATATACTCTGCGCCGTGATCGCCTGTGCCTTCAACAACCGCAATAGCACCTGAGTTACGCACAGCAAAACGCTCGCCAGCTACCCCATTAAAGTAGGCCTCACCCGCAATTGCTCCGTATAAGACAGTATTACCAACGATGATATTTTCACTAGGATGTCCTCTGAACTCGTTTGGTACTCTTACAATGACGCGCCCACCTGATAAACCTTTACCAACGTAGTCATTTCCGTCACCAACCAAATCAAACGTAACACCATGTGCTAAGAATGCGGCAAAACTTTGGCCAGCTGTACCATTTAATTGAACGTGAATCGTATCATCAGGTAGACCAGCATGTCCGTATTTTTTAGCAACTTCTCCAGACAACATCGCACCAACAGTTCGATTCACATTCTTAACTTCAGTAATGAAGGAGACCCTTGTGCCCTTATCAATTGCTTCTTGAGCTTTTGCAACTAACTCGTTATCAAGTGCTTTTTCTAAGCCATGGTCTTGGGTCTGAACTTGACGCAAATCAGAGTTAATTTGTTGATCAGGCTGTGCAAAGATTTTTCTGAAATCTAAGCCTTTTGCCTTCCAGTGCTCGATTCCCTTCTTTGTATCCAATAAATCAACGCGGCCGACTAAATCATCAAACGATCTGATGCCTAATTGGGCCATAATTTCGCGAACTTCTTCAGCGACATAGAAGAAGAAATTCACTACGTACTCAGGTTTACCGGAGAATTTTTTTCTAAGGACTGGATCTTGCGTCGCTACGCCAACTGGGCAGGTATTCAGATGGCACTTTCTCATCATGATGCAACCTTCAACAACTAATGGCGCTGTTGCAAAACCAAATTCCTCAGCTCCTAACAAAGCACCGATCACAACATCTCTACCGGTTTTCATTTGACCATCAGCTTGCACTCGAATTCTGCCACGCAAACCATTTAAAACTAAGGTTTGTTGCGTTTCAGCCAAGCCTAATTCCCAAGGTGATCCTGCATGTTTGATTGACGACAAAGGTGAGGCACCCGTACCACCATCATGTCCGGAAATCACCACGTGATCTGCTTTTGCTTTTGCAACACCCGCTGCAACCGTTCCAACTCCAACTTCAGAGACTAGTTTGACAGAAATATCTGCTGATGAATTGACATTCTTTAAATCATGAATAAGCTGCGCCAAATCTTCAATCGAGTAAATATCATGATGTGGCGGTGGTGATATGAGTCCCACTCCTGGTACTGAATAACGTAATTTACCGATGTAATCTGATACTTTTCCACCCGGTAATTGACCACCTTCGCCAGGTTTAGCACCCTGAGCCATCTTAATTTGAATTTGGTCAGCTGAAGTTAAATATTCTGCGGTTACACCAAAACGACCCGACGCAACTTGCTTAATTTTTGAGCGTAATGAATCGCCAGCTTGAAGTGGAATATCTGCCTCAATTACATCTTTCCCAAGCTGTGAAGCCAAAGTTTCGCCCGTACCAATCTTAATGCCTTTTAACTCATTGGTATAACGGTTCTGATCTTCTCCACCCTCACCCGTATTAGATTTTCCACCAATGCGGTTCATAGCGACGGCTAAGGTTGCATGAGCTTCTGTAGAAATGGAGCCTAAAGACATGGCACCAGTAGCAAAACGTTTTACGATCTCTTTCGCTGACTCAACTTCGGACAGGTCAATTGCTTTACTTGGCTCAATTTTGAATTCAAACAAACCTCTCAAAGTCATATGACGCTTGCTTTGATCGTTAATTAAATTCGCATATTCTTTGTAAGTTTGATAACCACCGTTTTCTGGTCCAGTTTTCGTTGAGTGCTGTAATTTCGCAATTGAATCAGGCGTCCACATATGGTCTTCACCCCGAATTCTAAATGCATACTCGCCACCCGCATCCAACATGTTTGCCAAGACAGGATCTTCACTAAATGCTTTTTGGTGCATCAATATGGCTTCTTCAGCGACTTCAAATATGCCGATTCCTCCAACATTGGATGCTGTGCCATTAAAGTATTTTTCAATTAACTCTTCTGACAGTCCAATCGCCTCAAATATCTGTGAGCCTGTATAAGACATGTAGGTGGAAATACCCATCTTTGACATTACTTTTTGTAAGCCCTTTCCTACGGCCTTAATGTAATTCTTAATGGCTTTTTCTGCAGACAAGTCACTTGGTAGATTTTTAGCAAAATCAGCTAAAGTTTCCATCGCAAGGTAGGGATGGATTGCTTCTGCACCATAACCTGCCAATAATGCAAAATGATGTGTTTCTCTAGCTGAACCAGTTTCTACAACTAGTCCAGTACTCGTTCTTAAACCTTTTTGTACGAGATGCTGATGAATTGTTGAAGTAGCCAATAGTGCCGGAATCGCCACAAAATCCTGTGCAACCTGTCGATCACTCACAATTAAAATATTGAAGCCAGAATGCACTGCGTCCACTGCTTCTGCGCACAAGGAAGCAAGTCTTGCTTCGATACCATCTTTACCCCATGCAATCGGATAACAAATGTCTAACTCATGCGTTCTAAATTTTCCACCAGTATATTGCTCGATATTTCTAATTTTAGAGATTGCTTCTAAATCTAAAATAGGCTGACTGACTTCGAGTCGCATCGGTGGGTTAATGTTATTGGTATCTAATAAATTTGGTTTTGGACCAATGAAAGATACTAATGACATCACCATATTTTCACGGATGGAGTCAATTGGAGGGTTAGTTACTTGAGCGAATAACTGCTTGAAATAGTTATACAGAATTTTGTTTTTGTTGGATAAAACAGCCAGTGGGCTATCGTTACCCATAGAACCAATCGCCTCTTCACCAGAAAGCGCCATCGGTGCCATTAAAAATTTTAAATCTTCTTGCGAATAACCAAATGCTTGTTGACGATCTAATAGCGTCGCTGGACTTCTGCTTGTTAATGTCGATTCAACAGCAACATTTTTTACTGTAAGTTCGTCTAATTTAATTCTTACTGCTTCAATCCAGCTCTTATAAGGCTTAGCTTTAGATAAAGAATCTTTTAATTCTTCATCTTCAATAATACGTCCTTGTTCCATATCAATGAGGAACATCTTGCCAGGCTGCAAACGCCATTTTTTTACAATCTTACTTTCTGGAAACTGCAGAACACCGGCCTCAGAAGCCATAATCACTAAATCGTCATCCGTTACGTAGTATCTTGCTGGGCGCAGTCCATTTCGGTCTAAAGTAGCTCCGATTTGTCTACCATCGGTAAACGCAATCGCTGCTGGACCATCCCATGGCTCCATCATTGCGGCATGATACTCGTAAAATGCTCTGCGGTTTGTGTCCATCAATGTATGCTGTTCCCAGGCTTCTGGAATCATCATCATCATGGCATGCGTGAGTGGGTAACCCGCCATGACTAGCAACTCTAGGCAGTTATCAAAACTTGCTGTATCTGACTGACCTGGGTAAATGAGAGGCCATAATTTCTTCAAATCATCACCTAAAACAACAGATTTGATGGCCCCAGTTCTGGCATTAATCCAGTTTACGTTACCTTTTACTGTATTAATTTCACCGTTATGTGCAATTAATCGGTAAGGATGAGCTAACTCCCAAGCTGGGAATGTATTAGTCGAAAAGCGTTGGTGAACCATTGCTAAAGCAGATACAAACCGGCTATCTGTTAAATCTGTGTAATAAGCACCAACCTGATTTGCTAGTAAAAGACCTTTGTAAACAATGGTTCTAGCTGACATTGAGGTTACAAAGTATTCCTTACCGTGCTTTAAATTTAAATTTTGAATGGCATGACTTGCAGATTTACGGATGATATATAACTTACGCTCTAGAGCATCTGTCGTCATAATTTCGCGACCACGGCCGATGAAAATTTGTCGTATGACTGGCTCTGATTTTCTAACATTAGGTGACATAGGCATGTTGGCGTCTACCGGAACATCCCTCCATCCTAAAATTTCTTGTCCTTCTATTCTGATTGTTCTTTCTAATTCCTGCTCACAAGCAAGTCTTGAGGCGTGCTCCTTTGGTAAAAATACCATACCAACGCCGTACTCACCATCTGGTGGAAGCTCAACGCCATTCTTGGCCATTTCCTCACGAAAGAGCAGATCTGGAATTTGTACTAATATTCCAGCACCATCACCCATTAACGCATCGGCTCCAACAGCTCCGCGATGATCTAAATTTTCTAAGATTTTTAGACCCTGACTAACAATCTCATGGGCCCTATGACCTTTGATATGCGCTACGAAACCAACCCCACACGCATCATGTTCATTGCGTGGGTCATACAAGCCTTGTGCTTGCGGACGTAAATTCAATTGTTGAGTCATATTTTTCCCATTCTTTTTTTGACGATTTTTTGCCGGTCAAAAACTTGATATTTAGCTGAAGAATTAAACTATAGGGGATTACCCCCAATAGCACAAATGTTATTACACTTACTCTGTCCCCATTTATCAATTTGCACCAACTTGGAGATGGCTTTATTGGGGACAGAGTGGAAATTCCTCAATGTGGGACTAATTCCAGCAGCCAGTTTCGCCAGTTTTGTTGGCGCTCAAACGGTGTGTTTCCTAGGCGCCAAAAAGGTAAGATATCGACCAGTCCATAGTTAGACTCTTGTCCAGCATGAATCCGGTAACTTGACCAAATGTAGTTTTCTGGATATGCCACTAATTTTTCTCTGACGCAACTGAGATCAATCATTGCTTGGCACATTAAAAGGGCTTGATCCGTTTCAATCATCTTTGAATAGTATCGACCTTGCCATACTGTGCCAGTTTTTTGATGCTGCTGGTTGTATTTCTGAGTAAATCTTCGACAAAGAGATTGCATGGTTCTGGCCAGACTTGACTCATCTTTAGGCGTTACTAACATTTCAAGTTGATTTGGCAAGATACTGTAGGCATGGATAGTTAATTGATACGTTTTAGCGGCATCTCTTAACCAAGCTAAGAAAGTCAATTTCATCTCATCGCTGGCAAAAATTTTTAGCGACTCCCGGCCCTTTGCCCGAACAAACATTGGAGTGCCCGGAGAAAGTAAGCGCGCTTTCCTGGCCATAGATATTATTTAATCTGTCAAAGTGGAGTATTTGGCATTCTCTTTAAATCCTGGGATGACCCAATCACCGTCTTCAGACACAACACCTTCTGGAACTTCACGAGAGCCCTCAGGTAATGCCTGTAATGCTTTTGACATGTAATTAATCCAAATGGGCAGAGCTAATCCTCCACCTGTCTCCCTTGCTCCGAGGCTTCTTGGCTTATCAAAGCCCATCCAAACAACAGCTGCCACTTTTGGCTGATAGCCAGCAAACCAGGCATCATGAGAATCATTCGTGGTACCGGTCTTACCAGCGATATCAGATCTTTTTAAGCGCCCTCGGGCGGATGCCGCAGTTCCTGATTTAGTTACTTCTTGCAACAAACTATCCATCACAAATGCAGTTCTTGCATCTAAGACTCTTTTTGCGCCATCTTCAACCGTTTTTGGAGATGCCTGATACAAAACTTTGCCTTTTGCATCTACGATTTTGTCAATTAAATACGGCGTAATTTCATAACCGCCGTTGGCAAAAACACTATAGCCCAAAGACATTTGTAACGGTGTCGCAGATCCAGCACCTAGTGCAAGGGTTAAATAAGGTGGATTTTTTTCAGGCTCGAAACCAAAACGCTGAATAAAATCTTGCACGTAATGAGGTCCTATTGATCGCATAATTCTTACCGAAACTAAATTTTTCGATTTAGCTAAAGCCGTTCGGACTGTCATTAAGCCTTCCATTTTTCCATCATAGTTTTTTGGCTCCCAAGCCTTACCACCTGTTTCCACACCGCTAAAAGATAATGGCCCATCGTTCACAACCGTTCTTGGCATAATTCCTTTTTCAATTCCAGCCGCGTATAAAAATGGCTTAAAGGATGAGCCTGGTTGACGTTCAGCCATCATGGCATGGTTAAATTGATTTCTCTTAAAATCAAACCCACCTGTCATGGATAAAATCGCTCCGGAATGGGTATCCACTGAAATTAAAGCACCTTCAACCTCTGGCAATTGCGTAATCTGCCAACCACCATTAACTTTAGGCATGACACGAATAATCGACCCAACTGAAATTTTCATTTTGGGTTGTGCTGTGTGGCTTAAAGAATCTTTAATAAACTTCAGCGCATCTCCCTGAATAACAATCACTTCACCTGTAGATATAAATACTTTTAACTCAGTAGGTGAGGCTTTTAAAACTACTCCAGATAAAATGTCATCACTACTTGGGTGATCATTCAAGGCATTATCCAAGGCTCTTTTCATCTCCTTGCTTTCCATCGATGCATTAGGAATTTTTACCAAACCCTCAGGTCCCCTGTATCCATGTGCGAAGTCGTAATCCATGATGCCTTTACGTAGAGCTGAATAAGACGCTTCCTGATCAACTCTTTTTACTGTTGTATATACATTTAGACCCTGTTGGTAGACATTTTCACCGTACATTGATATCAATAATTGACGAGCATTTTCGGCGACGAATTCTGCATGCATTTCGAACTCACGTCCTAAGCCTCTGACAACTAACTCTTCAAGCATTGCGGTTGCATACTGTTCGGCAGTAATGTATTTGAGATCACGCATTCTTTGCAAAATATATTCCTGACGAATTTTTGCGCGTCGAAAATTAACCACGGGATTGTAAGCCGATGGTGCTTTGGGCAATCCCGCCAGCATGGCTGACTCAGCTATTGTTAATTCAGAAACATTCTTACCAAAATAAATCCTTGCCGCACTAGCAAAACCGTAAGAGCGTTGACCTAGGTAAATTTGGTTCATGTACAACTCAAGAATCTGATCTTTTGATAGATTTTGTTCAATTTTGAAAGCTAATAAAATTTCATAAAGCTTTCGGCTTAACTTTTTTTCATTAGATAAGAAAAAATTCCGTGCGACTTGCATCGTAATTGTGGATGCACCTTGATTAAAACGTCCACTTAAGTTTGCCACAATCGCTCTGGCGAAGCCTTGTAAATCAACCCCACTATGATCATAAAAACGGTCATCCTCAGTTGCAATGACAGCGTTTTTAAGCGCCATAGGAAAATTGTTAATGGGGGTTAAATTCCTTCTTTCTTCACCAAATTCGCCAATCAAAATTCCTTCGTTAGTGAAAATTCTAAGCGGTACTTTAGGTCTGTAATCTTTGACAACTTCAAGTGATGGTAGATGAGGGGTGGCGATAATGACTGCGTATGCGCCTAGTAATCCTACGGCAACTAATCCACTAAGACCAAGGGCAGCAAAAATAATAAGTAGTTTTTTCATTTATTTATTATAGATATCCTGTATTCATTCGTCACCGTCTAATTGAGTCAGACTTCTCTGACATGGTTTTCAGCACCATGTAAGACTTATCGTTGTAACAATGAGTTATGTTTAATCGAAAAATAAGCTCAGAATCCTTTGATGATTCTCTAGAAGAATTTGAAGACTTTCTTCATGATCCTCTTTTAACCAGAGATATCCCAAATAAATCAACCTCTAATGATACATCCACCGTTGATTTAGAGACCGGTGAAATTTTGTCACCCCAACCTCGGGACACAACGAGAAATACAAGAAAAAGATCCCTTCCTACGCATCCTGAAAATACACGAACTACTCAACCTAAAGGTAAAGATGTTTTTACAACCCCATTTTCATTCTTATTACCCATAGGATCTAGTCTATTTTTTTGTCTAATTACCTGTCTAGTTGGGTATTTTATTTTTGACAATGAATTGTCAGAACTCTCTCTTCAAGCTGAAGTCACGTCTGAAAAAGTCACTAATTTAGATAACTTAGTAAAGGAACTTCAAATGACACACTCTTCTGAAGAGTCTGAAGAAGTTTTAAGTCAGTTAGAGGATTTATCAATTGGTCTTGAAGATGTCGAGGTCGCTTTACAAAAGCATATGCAAACCACAAAACATGCATTACCGCTACCTGCTATCAAAAAATCATCACCAAATGACACTCTTAAAAATGTTGCTTATTTGGGTTTTTATGGGACAAGCACTCAGCCAATTGCCATTATCCGCATTAAAGATCAGCAAAAAGAACTACTAACGGGTCAATCTGTTACTGAATTGTGGCAATTAACATCCATCCACCCCAATCATATTCTCGTTACCCACGCCGATGGGTTGACTCAACAAATTGCTAGGAAGAAGACTTTATTTTGAAATATTTATTTTGTCTGATCGTGCTATGGGTTAATTTTTCAACGAACAATGTGTTTGCTAGTTCAATGGACTCTCAAAGCCCTAGCCAAAAACTATTACCAAATCATCCAATTCAAATGAATTTTGATGACATTTTGACCAGGGATGCATTCGGACTATTGGCGAAACTTGGCAAGATTGAAATGATTGGCCTTGAAAAAATTGAAGGGCGCTCATCTATACATTTTAATAACACTCCATGGCAAGTTGCCTTTGCCTATTTACTTTCTAATCATGGCTTATCTTCCTTTCATCAAGAGAATTTAGTAATAATCGGCACCCTAAAAGAGTTACAAGAAATGCATAATTATTTTTCAAAATCTCTTAATGAATCCACCCCTTCAAAATCCCAGCAAGTTCTTATTGAAGCGCGTATTGTTGAGGCAGATTATCGTTTTGCGAGAAACTTAGGTGTCAAGCTTGGTTATCAACACCAAGATGGCTCTAAAATTCAAGGTAAGTTTTCTTCCGACTTATCTACTAGTGGTTTAAACGGTTTTGACTCACCAATCGCAGCAATCACCATGTTAAAAAAAGGCGTATTACCTTTTTTGGACTTCGAATTATCTGCGCTTGAATCGGATGGCCAAGGCAATATTATTGCTAATCCAAGGATTGTTACAGCCAATAAAACATTAGCAACTATTGAGCAAGGGACTGAGCTACCCTATCAGTCAAGTAGCAAAGAAGGGGCAAAGGTTCAATTTAGAAAAGCAAATTTAAAGTTAGAGGTCACTCCAACTATTGAAGATCACCACATTCTATTAGATGTTGAAATCAGTAAAGATTCGATTGGAATGAAAACAGAACAGGGGTTTGCGATTAATACGAAACACTTAAAATCCAAAATTTTAGTGGAAGATGGCGGTACAGTAGTTATCGGTGGCATCTATTTACAAACAGAGCGCGAAGATATTGTGAAAATTCCTCTCCTCGGAGATATCCCCTATTTTGGTAAATTTTTTCAGCATCAAACCAAGTTAAAAGATAAGACCGAACTTTTGGTTTTTTTAACACCATCCCTTATCGATCACCATGGTAAATACCTAAATAATCCTAAATAAACAATTTTTTTGGAAGATTTTCTTCTTTCATCAAAACCTTGCGTAAAATTGAGCCTATGAACGGTATTCCAAATAATATTATCCTCGTTGGTTTAATGGGTGCTGGTAAAACTACGGTCGGAAAAGTCTTAGCGAAAAGACTTGGCAAAGTATTTATCGATAGTGACCATGAAATTGAAAAGAGGTGTGGTGTCAAAATCCCTACTATTTTTGAAATGGAGGGGGAGGATGGCTTTCGTAAAAGAGAAGCGTCTGTTATTAAGGACTTAGTCTCTCTCGATAACATTGTTTTAGCGACTGGCGGGGGAAGTATTTTACTGCCAGAAAATCGCGAAAATCTGCGGCAATTTGGTTATGTCATTTATTTGCGTGCCAACCCTCATGATTTGTGGCTAAGGACTCGACATGATAAATCCAGGCCTCTTTTAAATACGCCTGATCCGCAAAAGAAATTCAAAGAATTATTTGCTACCAGAGATCCGCTTTACACTTCAATCGCCCATCAAATTATTGATACTGGCAAACCCAATGTCAGTCAATTGACCAATCAACTTGTAATGCAACTGGAGTTACTCACTTGAAAACTTTAAACGTTAATCTTGGAGATCGCTCCTATCCAATATTTATTGGGCAAGATGTTTTGGATGATGTTAATTTATTTTCTCAATTCAAAAACTCAAGCGCGTCTTTTATCGTCACTAACACGATAGTTGAAGCACTTTATGCTGATCGATTAGAGGCCAGCCTAAAAGCGAATGGCCAACAAGTGGTTCGAATTGTTTTGCCTGACGGCGAGTCTTATAAGACTTGGGAAACACTCCAACTCATATTCACTGGCTTATTAGAGTCGAACGCCGACCGTAAAGCGACTATTTTTGCCCTTGGTGGAGGGGTGGTGGGTGATATGGCTGGTTTTGCTGCTGCGTCCTATATGCGAGGGATTAAGTTCGTACAAATTCCTACAACATTACTTTCTCAAGTAGACTCTTCTGTAGGTGGGAAAACAGGCATTAACCATCCTCTTGGCAAAAATATGATTGGTGCGTTTTATCAACCAATTGCAGTCCTGATTGATTTAAAGACCCTTTTGACCCTACCCAAAAGAGAATTAGCCGCTGGTTTAGCAGAGGTGGTTAAACATGGTGCAATTGCTGATTCTTTGTTTTTAGATTGGATTGAACAAAATGCTCAAGGCTTAAATCAATACGACCTTAATTGTCTAGAGCATGTAGTAATAAGGTCTTGCGAGATCAAGTCGGAAGTTGTCGCTCAAGATGAAAAAGAGAGTGGCGTACGTGCCCATCTTAATTTTGGACATACTTTTGGTCATGCGATTGAAACTGGCATGGGCTATGGAGAATGGTTGCACGGCGAAGCGGTTGGTTGCGGAATGGCAATTGCTGCGGAGTTGTCTCAGCAATTAGGCTATCTATCAGTTGATGATAAAAACCGACTGACGCGTATTATCCAAACTCTTCATTTACCGACCAAGGCTCCTCAATGGGACACGTCCCAATATTTATCCTACATGTCTCATGATAAAAAAGCAGAGTCTGGTCAAATTAAATATGTTGTTCTTGAAAAATTAGGGCAAGCAAAAGTTCAAAAAGTTACTGACGAATTAGTCATTCCAGCATTAAAGGCCTGCGGAGCCGCTTAATGTCTTCCTTGGCTTATTACGCAGCTTCGGCTGAATTTAGTCTTGGCCGAGTTCATAATGAGTCAGTTGAACCGACTAATTCGGGTCGAAATCCTTTTCAGAGAGATCGAGATCGGATTATTCATTGCGGCGCTTTTCGTCGGCTTGAATACAAAACCCAAGTTTTTTTGAATCATGAGGGTGATCACTTTCGAACCCGCTTAACGCATAGTTTGGAAGTTGCTCAAATTGGTCGCGCCATTGCCAGAAGATTAAATTTAAACGAGGATTTGGTTGAAGCTATCTGTTTAGCTCATGATTTAGGTCACACACCTTTTGGCCACATCGGACAAGATGCTTTGAACGATTGTATGAAAGACCATTTTGGTTTTGAACATAACTTACAAAGTTTATGGGTCGTTGATTTTTTAGAAATAAGGTATCCAACTTTTGACGGTTTAAACCTAACTTTTGAGACCAGAGAAGGAATTCTTAAACATCTGTCAAATAACAACCTTCAAGGTCACCGCAAATGGCTTGGGCAATTAACTCATCAATTTGAGAATCATCAACAACCGAGTCTCGAAGCCCAACTGGCTAATATCGCTGATCAAATTGCCTATAACAATCATGACATCGAG
The DNA here is from genome assembly GCA_947448305.1 of Burkholderiaceae bacterium. Lineage (GTDB taxonomy): Bacteria > Pseudomonadota > Gammaproteobacteria > Burkholderiales > Burkholderiaceae > Polynucleobacter. The sequence goes on along the minus strand of CANFME010000003.1, from coordinate 21,608 downwards.
GATGGCTTAAGATCTGGATTAATCAATATCGAAGATCTTCATCAAGTCACCATTTGGCAAAACCAGCTCAATAAAGTTCGCTCCATTTATCCTAACTTAGATGATCGTAGGCTTAAGCATGAGGTCATTCGACATATGATTCATTTATTAGTCGATGACTTAGTCAAGAGCTCCTTAAAACGAATCAATGAATATCATCCTAATAATATTAATGAGGTACGATGCCTACCGCAGATGATTGGGTTCTCTTCTGAGGTTAAGGAGCAAATGATAGAACTGAAGCGGTTTTTGTTTCAGAACCTATATCGACATCCACAAGTAGTCAAAGTAACGGATGAGGCAGCTCAGCAAGTTCGCTTCCTTTTTAAACATTACATTGAATTTCCTAAGGAAATTCCGTCAGATTTTTTACTTGGCCAAAATTATGAGCCACATCGTCGCGTTGCTCACTATATTGCTGGAATGACAGATAGGTTTGCTAAAAAAGAGTTTTTACGATTGAGTAAATGCTTTAATTAAAAGATACTCTTTGTCTAATTTGTAATTGCTAAATGAGCGATATATCCGGATCGATTTTCTCCAGCAGCTTTAGCTTTTGCGTCCAACCTAGCCAAAACTCTTTTAGGTAAAGAAATATTTATTCTTTCAATTTCATCTGATAATAAGGCAGGATTCAACTCTGCAATTGCCCAAATATATCCCTTAAATTCTTTTTTCTTCTGCAAATCAGTAATTAAACTAGGTTTTGGAATCTTTTTACCTGTATCGAGTGCGAGTTCAATCCACAACTCAATTGCTTCTTTTGCGTTTTCAATTGCTTCGTCTACTCCTGAATCAGAAGCTGAAAAACATCCGTCTAAGTCCGGTACTATAACGCCCCAGGCTAATTTCTCGTTGCCGGGCTCAATTGCAATAGGATATTTCATATAATTTCCTTTTTTAGTTAATTCCAGCATTCTTCATATACTTTTAACTAATCCAATACCTAGGTCTTTTTTTGGGTGGGGAACTGTTATGTGACCTATTTTGAATGGGTGGATAAAGATATGATGTGATCCTTTTGATCTATTTAATCTCCAACCATCAAGTTCCAATTTTTTGATTAGTTCTCTACTATTCATCTTTATATTATACACACCATACACACAAAATAACAATCATTTTTTTATTAATCAACTTTAAAAAAATGGAACGTTTTTATTGTTGTTTAGATGAATAAGAACGAAGATTATTGTTAGTAATTAAAGAATTAAATCAACCCCGCCCTGCTTTGCGACATGCTTTGCAACAGAAGCAAAGAACTCTTCATTGGTCTTTGTGTCTAACCACAATGGCGACTTCTTGGTTCCTGACCATCGAAAATGATAACCACCTTCTTTTGCAGCTAACCAGAGTTCATGTAATGGGGTTTGGAGATTAATTACAATAACAGTATTGTTTGGAAACTTTATGTTTAAAACGTTACTGCCTTGTCTTTGGGTATCAACGTCAAAATCTGTTGTTTCAAAGAGTTTTTCTAAGGCTTGTTCGACTTTATCGATAGCTTGGTTTGCTAATTCTTTAAATTCTGAATCTTCAATTTTTTCAATTGGCGTTTGCATGATATATTCAGTCAGCCTTATGTTATTTTTGTTTTAATTTTTTCCACTAGATGAATAATGAAAAATTCCTTTAAATCCTATTGTAGTTATTTTTTATTCTTTTTTCTTTGCGCATGTGGTGTAAAGGGGCCTTTATTTTTTCCCCCTCCAAGTCCAACGCCAAATATGCCCAACAAACCTGAGCCTATTGGCAAAATATACCCAGTAGAGAATGCCACAACAGCACCAACTGTCTCCACTTCCCCCATTTCCAATGATTCAAGTTCAAAAGCTCAACCATTGGATAATACAAAGAATGTTCCTTCTACTTTAAAGAATTAAGTTTATGCAATTACTCCCTCAATTAATCGGATTTTCTGAGCAAAACGGTCAATGGTTTGCAGAAAATGTTTCACTAGCTTCTATCGCTCAGCAGTTTGGCACCCCCTGTTATGTATATTCTAAGCAGGCTTTAACCCAAGCATTTGCGGCTTATGACAAAGCCTGCTTCAGAAAAGATGGAACACGTCGCGCTCGAGTTCATTATGCGATGAAAGCCAATAGTAATTTAGCGATCTTGAATATTTTTTCTAAACTGGGTACTGGTTTTGATTTGGTCAGTGGCGGCGAACTGGCTCGAGTGATTGCGGCAGGCGGCAAGGCTTCGGATTGTGTTTTTTCAGGCGTTGGTAAATCCCACTCTGAAATTTCTACAGCACTCAAAGCGGGTGTAAAGTGCTTTAATGTGGAATCAATTCCTGAACTAACTCGCATTAATGAGATTGCTGGTTCCCTTCAACTGATAGCACCCATTTCACTGCGCGTTAATCCTGATGTAGATGCTAAGACGCACCCCTATATTTCGACGGGTTTAAAAGACAATAAATTTGGTATTACGTTTGAAGATGTTATTCATACTTACCAAGTTGCTCACCAAATGGCCAATATTCAAATTGTTGGTATCGACTGCCATATTGGTTCTCAAATATTAGATATTAGCCCTTTTTTAGATGCTCTTGATCGTGTCTTATCTTTGATTCGACAATTAGAAACAGTGGGTATTACTATTCAACACCTTGATATTGGCGGTGGTTTAGGTATTGACTATGGTGGTGATACTCCCCCGGATATTACAAAATTTGCAAATACTTTGCTGGATCATATTGAGAAATCTGGATTTTCTAATTTAGAGGTTATTTTTGAACCAGGTAGATCATTGGTTGGTAACGCCGGTGTACTTCTCACACTTGTAGAATACTTAAAGCCCGGTGAAACAAAAAACTTTTGTATCGTCGATGCTGCGATGAACGACTTAATGAGGCCTGCAATGTATGAGGCGTTTCATGCGATTGTTCCTGTCAGTTTGACAGATAGTAATTCTTCGGTTTATGACGTGGTTGGTCCTGTTTGTGAGACGGGAGATTGGCTTGGTCGTGATCGTACACTTAGTGTTAAGCCTGGCGATGTTTTGGCTATTTTATCAGCTGGAGCCTATGGATTCAGTATGTCCTCCAATTACAACACTAGGCCAAGGCCAGTTGAAATATTAGTTGATGGCACTTCAGTGCACGTTATTAGAGAGCGAGAAACTCTTCAGTTTTTGTATCAAGGTGAAAGTATTGTTTAATTTTTTGCATACTTTCTTAAATCGCTAATGATTATGATTTTTTATCGTTAGCGTTTTAGAAGTATGTCTGATGAATAATTTTTGGATAAAAAAAACCTCCAGTTCAATACACTGGAGGTTTGGTTTTTTTAGCTTAGAATTAAATTAACGTAATCCAGCTACATAGTCTGAAACTGCTTTTAATTCTGTATCTGAGAGTTTGGCTGCAATCATATTCATTTGTAAATTTTTACGCGCCCCGGCTCTAAGTGAAATCAGTTGTGTTTCTGTATATTCAGCCCATTGTCCGCCAATACGTGGGTATTGAACAGGTATTCCAGCTCCAGCTGGACCATGACAAGCTGCGCAAGCTGGCACATTTTTAGCAGCTATACCGCCTCTATAAATGCTTTTGCCAAGTTCAATCGATTCTTTATTTTTAGCTGTTCCAGGTGTCTGTACTTGCTTATTTAAATACGCTGAGATGTTCACCATATCAGCGTCTTGAAGGGCTGCAGACATACCCATCATCACTGGGTTTGCACGTTCTCCAGCTTTAAAATGCTTAAGTTGTGTGTTGATGTAACCTGCGTGTTGTCCGGCTAGTTTAGGCCAGGTTCCTGATGCACTATTACCATTCGGTCCATGACAACCTACACACGCCACGATTCCCCTAGTAGCATCTCCGTTAGAATAGAGAGCTTCACCTGCTTTAATGTCAGCTTTTTGAGGTGTAGTTGGCTCATTTGCGCTAGCTAAGTTGGAGATACTTAAGCTTGCTGCTAAAGAAACTAATGCTGTAGAAAGTACAGCTAATTTAAGGCTAGATTTAATTTTATTCATGGTGTTGGCTTGCATTTAATAGTTTCCCAAGTAATTGAGTTGATTTTATCTTTGTAATTTTACAATATCTTCATAAAATGGATCACTATGTCAAAAATTCAACAAGCGAAGTTCTTTGTTACCGTAAATCATTTAGTTGATTTACCAAAGGATTCGATTCCAGAAATTGCCTTTGCTGGTCGTTCCAATGCTGGTAAATCTACCGCGATTAACATATTGTGCAATCAAAAACGTTTGGCTTTTTCTAGTAAAACACCCGGTCGAACGCAACATATTAATTATTTCTGTATTCCTGATAAAGAGGATATTCCACTCGGTCACTTAGTTGATTTACCTGGTTATGGCTATGCTAGGGTTGATTTTAAGATTAAAGCCCATTGGGAAAAGTTATTAAGTACCTATTTGCAAGAACGCGACCAATTAAAGGGCATGGTGTTAATTGTTGATTCTCGACGCGGTTTAACAGATTTAGACCGTAATATGCTAGATTGGTTTTGTCCTACTGGCAAACCTGTTCACGTTTTAGTTACTAAAGCAGATAAACTAAATCAATCCGAAAAAGCACTAGTTTTAAAATCCGTGCGTGATGAATTAAAATCTTTAAATTCTACAAATCCTAAATTCGGTCTTTTATCGGCGCAACTATTTTCAAGTATTAAACGATTAGGGATTGAAGAAGCAGATGATTTAGTCTGTAATTGGCTGGGTTTATCTGGAGACACAGAAATTATCAGTACTTAACATTACTAGGACAATTATGGCTAATCATACTTCTCAACCTTCTTTACAATATCCGACTCATCGTCCAAGACGCTCTCGTCTTCATGATTGGTCTAGGAAATTAGTGCAAGAAACTGATCTTAGTCCTCGTAATTTTATTTATCCTGTTTTTGTTCAAGAAGGAACCAACAAAAAAGATGCAGTTGCTTCAATGCCTGGCGTCTTTCGAGTATCTTTAGATTTATTGTTAGACATTGCTAAAGAATGCGTTGAACAAGGAGTTCCTGTTTTAGCTCTATTCCCCGTGATTGAGGCTGATTTAAAGTCCTTAGATGGTGCGGAGGCATACAACCCCAACGGCTTAGTTCCACGTGTTGTAAGTGCCTTAAAAGAGCATTACCCTGACTTAGGTATCATGACCGATGTTGCCTTAGATCCTTATACTAGTCACGGCCAAGATGGTGTGATTGATGAGAACGGTTATGTTTTAAATGAAATCACTTCAGAAATCTTAGTAAAACAAGCTTTAGTTCAAGCCGCTGCTGGTGTTGACATTGTGGCTCCTTCAGACATGATGGATGGTCGTATAGGAAAAATACGTCAGGCACTTGAAGCTCAAGGCTTTATTCATACCCAAATCATGGCCTACTCCGCTAAATATGCCTCAGCTTTTTATGGTCCCTTTCGTGATGCGGTCGGTTCTGCTAAAAATCTAGGTAAAAGTAATAAAAAGACCTATCAGATGTCTTTCACTAATACAGATGAAGCATTAAGAGAAGTTGCTCTAGATATTTCTGAGGGTGCAGATATGGTGATGGTGAAGCCAGGTATGCCGTATCTTGATATTGTCAGTCGTGTAAAGTCTGAATTTTCTTATCCTACTTTTGTTTACCAAGTTAGCGGCGAATACGCGATGCTCAAAGCAGCGGCTGCAAATGGCTGGCTTGACCACGATCAAGTAATGATTGAGTCTCTAATGGCCTTTAGAAGGGCTGGCGCTGATGGTATTTTGACTTATTTCGCTCTCGACGCATCAAAACTGATCAATCAATCAAAATAAGTAAGTTGATTTTCTAAACTAGAGTAACAAAAGTAGTTTTTGAGGACTGACCACCCCTACAGTTTTTTTTGTTTTCTGCTCAACACCATTGGTGTCAATAAATAAAATTGCGGGTGGTCCAAAGATTTTGTATTGATTCAACATGGCTTTTTGATCAGGCCCCATCTCCGTGATATCAACTTCGATTCGTTTGTACTCTTTTAATTTGGTCTGAACTTGTTCATTTGCTAATGTTTGTAGTTCTAACTCTTTGCAACTGACACACCAGTCTGCAGAAATGATGACTATCGCCTTTTGATTATTCTCTTTTGCTTGAGCAAGTTTTTGATTCAAATCATTATTGTTTGTAACGACTTCATAAATTTGCTGGTTGATGATCTTTGATTGATGAACAACTTTACTTTCTTTGAAAAAGGACTGAAGTGCTGGCAACATGACCCACAAGGCTAATAAAACCATCAGAACACCAAAAAACCTCTGAACTCTGAGCATCCATTTACCAGCTCTTGGCACAATACGGCTTGCTCCTAAAGCAAATAAAAATAATGGTACTCCCATGCCACATGCCATCACAAATAAAATTAAACCGCCTAATTGCACTTGTCCACTCTGCGCAATAAAAGTTAATACCCCTGCAAGGGGCGCGGAAACACAAGGACTTGCAACTAAACTCGATAAAGCCCCAAGAGCAAAAACGCCGTAAATATTTCCACCTTCATGTTTACCTATCCATTTGTCAACTTTGGCTTGCCATGAATGAGGCATTTGCAATTCATAAAATCCCAATAGTGCAGCTGACAAAATAAGCATTAATCCACCAAATGCCAACAATACCCATCGATTTTGTAGGCTTGCAGTAATACTAGCGCCGAACCATGCTGTTGCCATACCTGCCAAACTAAAAGCACAGGCCATGCCTAATATGTAAAACAACGCCAGGATAATCGTTTTCTTTCTCGGCAATAAATGGTGATCGATAGTTCCGAAAACGACGCTTGAGAGAATCGGTAACATTGGCAACATACATGGAGTAAAAGCAAGTCCAATGCCCAAAAGGAAGAATAAAACGAGTAGAACTGGCAAGCTAGTTGTGGTCAATAATCGATTAAGCGCGTTCAGGTCATCCGATACTTCCCACCAAGATAATTTTTTATTTACTTCCAATTCAGATATAACTATTTCAGGATCTGTTGAAATTACTATCTTTCCGTATTCTTGCAAAGTAATACGTCTTAACATTGGTGGATAACAAATCCCCTGGTTTGCACACCCCTGAACATTCACATCTAATATTAATGGGCTTGTGTCCGGTAACATTTTTGTGTCGTAGATAAAGTCCACTTCACCATCATATGTTTTCACTATTTTCTGAAAATTGTTATCAAACTTTTCATGTGGCTTTGGTTTTGTTGTCGGCGTAATTGTTTTATCTGAATCTTTTTGCCTTACTTGCATCGACTCTTCATACATGTAATACGCGGGAGCTGCTTTAAATGTTACTTTTAATACTTCTGAAGAGAGTTGAGCTGAAATCTCAAATGCTTTTTCAGGCGGCAAGAACTCTTCCGTTCGAGCTAATGTGTAATGAGCAGTTAGGATTAATAAGAAGGTTAATCCGATAGAAAATAATTTTTTTAACATATTCGTAGAATAATCATTATCAAAATTACTTGTTACCTTTTTCGATGATTTCTTGAATCATCCAAACATAGTAATAGTGTGAAATATCCCGAATTGGAATAGCTATTATTTCAGGGACTGAATATGGGTGTAACTCTAATATTTTGGTTTCTATGGCGGACCAGAAAATACTGAATGTTTTTACTTGAACAACATACTCATTGGACTGCTCGATTTTGCCTTCCCAGTGATACAAACTACTAATCTCTGAACTGATATGTAGACAAGCTATTAGCTTCTCGTTTAACAAGGTTTTACCAATTGTTTCTGCTACTTCTTTATTTGGTACAGAAAATTGAATAATAATTGGTTCGTATTGCATATTGGCTTAAGCTATTTAAAACACAATTGTGGCAGAAGTTTTATTTACTCGTATACAAAAAGCCAGAAGACTTTAGGTCTTCTGGCTTTTATTCTTACCCTAGACTAGATTTATTCTGCTTCGACTGCTGAATCTAAATCTAATTCTGGACGATCAACTAATTCAACCAAAGCCATCGGTGCATTATCACCAACTCTGAAACCGAATTTCAAGATACGTGTATAACCACCTGGACGCGCAGCATAGCGAGGACCCAGTTCGTTAAACAATTTAGTAACCATATCTCTATCACGCAAGCGATTAAATGCTAAACGACGATTTGCAAGGTTGTCTTTTTTGCCTAAAGTGATCAATGGCTCTACTACACGGCGTAATTCTTTTGCCTTTGGTAAAGTCGTTTTAATCAATTCATGCTGCAATAATGAATTTGACATGTTGCGTAACATCGCTAAGCGATGTGATGATGTGCGATTTAATTTACGCAGTCCGTTTCCGTGACGCATGATACTTCCTTTCTATTATCTCTCAAGACCAGCAGGCGGCCAATTGTCTAACTTCATACCTAAAGTTAGGCTTCTTGCAGCCAAAACATCTTTAATTTCATTTAAAGATTTACGTCCAAGATTAGGAGTTTTTAACAACTCGTTTTCTGATCTTTGGATTAAATCACCGATGTAATAAATATTTTCAGCTTTCAAACAATTTGCTGAACGTACAGTTAATTCCAAGTCATCGACAGGTCTTAACAACATCGGATCTACAACTGGTGAACGGCTAGTTTGAATGTCACCCAAAATTTGGTTATTTTCAAGGGCTGCAAACACAACTAACTGATCAACTAAAATTCCAGCTGATTGACGGATTGCCTCTTCAGGAGAAATCACACCATTAGTTTCGATTGTCATTACTAAACGATCTAAGTCAGTACGTTGTTCAACGCGAGCTGACTCAACTGCATAACTCACTCTCTTAATTGGACTAAATGATGCATCTAAAACAATGCGTCCAATTAATTTAGTTTGTTCGTCAGCGTAGCTGCGCATGTTACCAGGCACATATCCGCGACCTTTTTCGATCTTAATTTGCATATCCAATTTACCACCAGCAGATAAATTAGCAATAACATGATCAGGGTTTATCAAAGTTACATCGTGGGGTAAATCAATGTCAGCTGCAGTTACGATAGCAGGGCCTTCTTTACGAAGCATTAATGTTACTTCATCACGAGACTCTAATTTAAAAACAATACCCTTAAGGTTTAAAAGAAGATTTACAACGTCTTCTTGAACACCATCAAGAGTTGAATACTCATGTACTACACCACCAATACTTACTTCTGTTGGCGCAAAACCAGACATAGATGATAATAAAACACGGCGAAGTGCGTTACCTAAAGTATGGCCATAGCCACGTTCAAATGGCTCCATGACAACCTTAGCTTGGTTGTCGCCAGTTGCTTCAACTGAAATAATTTTGGGCTTAAGCAGTGTTGTTTGCATATATTTTCCTTATGGGGATGCCTCAATTAACGTGAATAAAGTTCAACAATTAAACTTTCGTTGATATCACCACTGATTTCATCTCTATCTGGAGTTTTCTTAAAAACACCTTCAAGTTTAGAAGTGTCGACAGATACCCAACTTACTTGTCCTATCTGTTGAGACAAAGTTAAAGATTCTTGTACGCGTGTTTGCTTTTTAGCTTTGTCACGAATCGCAACAACATCACCAGGCTTAACTTGCATTGATGGAATATTTGCTACTTCACCATTGATCAAAATTGCCTTGTGAGAAACTAATTGTCTAGCTTCAGAACGAGTAGAACCAAAACCCATTCTGTAAACAACGTTGTCTAAACGTGACTCAAGCAACATCAGTAACATTTCACCAGTATTGCCTTTGCGGCGGTCAGCCTCAGCAAAATAACGTCTAAATAGACGCTCGAGAATACCGTACATTCTTTTAACTTTTTGCTTTTCGCGCAACTGGTTTCCGTAGTCTGATGTTCTTGCACCAGAAGTTCTACCGTGTTGACCAGGTTTAGTATCTAATTTGCATTTATCAGCTAAAGCACGACGAGCGCTCTTTAGAAATAAGTCGGTGCCTTCCCGACGTGATAATTTGGCCTTAGGGCCGATATAACGTGCCACGTTTATTCCTTTCTTTGCCTTTGCTTTTACGCAATGGGTAGTTCAATTAAATTGAACGGTGGTCTTAAATAAACCGAAGTATGTATTAAATACGACGGCGCTTTGGAGGACGGCAACCGTTGTGTGGAACGGGTGTGACATCCTGAATTTCTGTGATCTTGATACCAAGAGCATTTAATGCTCTAACAGCAGATTCACGACCTGGGCCTGGACCCTTAATTTGAACTTCTAAGTTCTTGATACCGCATTCAATAGCTGCTTTACCAGCAACTTCTGCAGCAACCTGCGCTGCAAATGGAGTAGATTTTCTAGAACCTTTGAAACCTTGTCCACCAGATGTTGCCCAAGAAAGCGCATTACCTTGACGGTCTGTAATCGTTACAATCGTATTGTTAAACGATGCATGCACGTGTGCAATACCGTCTGCAATATTCTTTTTAACTTTTTTACGAACGCGTGAAGCTGCATTCGATTGTTGTGGTTTTGCCATATTAGTTTCGCTTTCCTATTATTTCTTCAATGCCACGCCAGCCTTACGAGGGCCTTTGCGAGTACGCGCATTGGTTTTAGTACGTTGGCCACGAACTGGTAAACCTTTACGATGGCGAACGCCACGGTAACAGCCTAAGTCCATGAGACGTTTGATATTCATCGTAATTTCACGACGAAGATCACCTTCAGTGGCAACTAAACCAACTTGCTCACGAATTTTTTCTAAATCAGAATCAGTCAAATCTTTGACTTTCTTTGATTCAGGAACGCCAGTCGATTCGCAAATTTTTCTTGCGCGAGTTAGACCGATGCCGAAAATCGAAGTTAATCCGATTACAGTATGTTTATGGTTTGGGATATTAACCCCGGCGATACGTGCCATATAAATTCCTCTAAATTAAATCTACTTAACCTTGACGTTGCTTATGACGTGGATCTGTTGAACAAATAACACGCAATACGCCTTTACGTTTAATGATCTTGCAGTTACGGCAGATACACTTAACAGATGCCAATACTTTCATCACTCACCTCTATAAAAATCAAACTACTTAGCGCGAAAGATGATCCGCGCACGCGTTAGATCGTATGGAGTCATTTCCACAGTAACCTTATCGCCTGGCAGAATACGAATGTAATGCATCCGCATCTTTCCCGAAATATGACCTAACACCACATGTCCGTTTTCTAATTTCACACGAAACATTGCATTAGGTAAATTTTCAACTATCTCTCCGGCCATTTGAATGACATCATCTTTTGCCATATCAAGCACCCGGTCCCATATTGAAGTTGGCTTTCTTCATTAACGAACCATACTGTTGTTGCATTACGTAAGATTGAACCTGAGCCATAAAGTCCATCGTAACAACAACAATAATTAATAAGGAAGTACCGCCAAAATAAAACGGAACATTCCAATTCAGAACTAAAAACTCAGGTAACAAACACACTATCGTGATGTATGCAGCACCAGCTAGTGTTAGTCTTGCTAAGATTTTATCGATATATTTCGCAGTCTGATCCCCTGGACGAATTCCAGGAACAAACGCACTACTTTTCTTTAAGTTATCGGCTGTTTCACGACTATTAAATACTAAAGCCGTATAAAAGAAACAGAAAAAGACGATAGCAGTTGCATATAAAATGATATAAATCGGCTGCCCTGGCTGCAAAGTACCGCTTAAGTCCTTTACAAAACGGGAAACAAAATTAGTATTTTCTCCAGATGTAAACCACTGAGCAATTGTTGCTGGAAATAAAATAATACTAGAAGCAAAAATAGGAGGAATAACACCCGCCATGTTAAGTTTTAGTGGTAAATGTGAAGACTGACCACCGTAGACTTTATTACCAACCTGGCGTTTAGCGTAGTTAACAAGAATTCTTCTCTGACCACGTTCTACAAAGACAACAAAGTAAGTAACAGCTACAACAACAATAACAACTAAAATTGCAGAAATGATACTCATTGCACCAGTTCTAACTAGTTCGAGAAGTCCACCAATAGCGTTTGGAAGGCCAGAAGCAATACCAGCGAAAATAATGATAGAGATACCATTACCTAAACCACGTTCTGTTACTTGTTCACCCAACCACATCAAAAACATCGTTCCAGTAACAAGAGTAACTACAGTGGTTATTTCGAAAAGAACACCTGGGTTAACTACTAAACCCTTTTGTGATTGAAGTGCAATTGCAATTCCTAAAGCTTGAAACGTTGCCAAGACAACCGTACTATAACGGGTATATTGGGTAATCTTTCTCTGACCGGAACGACCTTCTTTTTTCAGCGCTTCCATCGAAGGAATCACGACTGTTACCAACTGCATAATAATCGACGCAGAAATATAAGGCATGATACCTAAAGCGAAAACCGTAAATCTTGATAGCGCACCGCCTGAAAACAAATTAAACATTCCTAAGATGCCACCTTTGGCATCATTGAAAAGACTAGCTAATTGATTTGGATCAATTCCTGGAACAGGAATATGTGCTCCAAGTCTATAGACAAGCAAAGCCAATACTAGAAAAATTAGGCGATTTTTTAAATCCCCGAATTTATTTCCAGATTTAGCAATACCTGCCATATTAGACGGTTTAATTGCCATTAATTACACTTCCTCAAGAATTTTGCCACCAGCTGCTTCAATCGCAGCACGAGCACCTGCAGTTGCAGTCAAACCTTTTAAGGTAACAGCACGCGTTAACTCTCCAGTTTTGATCACTTTTACAGATTTAATTTGTTCATTAGCCAGACCATTTTGTCTTAAAACAATTAAGTCGACTTCGGAAGTATCCAAAGCTTGTAAATCTGATAGTGTAATTTCACCAACAGTACGTCTAGTTAATGACACGAAGCCACGTTTTGGTAAACGACGATATAAAGGCATTTGACCGCCTTCAAAACCAACTTTATGAAAGCCACCAGAACGAGATTTTTGTCCTTTATGACCACGACCAGCTGTTTTACCTAGACCTGAACCAATACCTCTGCCAACACGACGCTTTGCGTGTTTTGCACCAGCTGCTGGTTTTAAATTATTTAGTTCCATCATATCCTCTGAAATTTATTACTCAGTTAAGAACTTTAATGAGATAAGAAACTTTATTCATCATTCCGCGCACAGCAGGAGTATCAACAAGTTCCGATGTTGTATTAACGCGACCTAAACCAAGACCACGAACAGTCGCTCTGTGACTTTCACGTGTGCCGATTAAGCTACGTACTAATTGGATTTTTACTGTTTTATTTTCTGCCATGTTTTTCTCGATTCTTAATTACCTAAGATTTCTTCAACTGTTTTGCCACGTTTTGCAGCAATCTCTGAAGGTGTACTCATCTTTGCAAGACCATTAATCGTTGCACGAACCATGTTGTATGGGTTTGTAGAGCCAATAGACTTAGCAACTACGTTTGTAACGCCCATCACATCAAAAATAGCGCGCATTGGACCACCAGCAATAACACCAGTACCTTCTTTAGCCGGTGAGATCAAAACGCGTGATGCGCCGTGCTCACCAATTACTGTGTGTTGCAATGTTCCTTGACGTAAAGGTACTTTAATCATTTTGCGACGTGCTTCATCCATTGCTTTTTGAACAGCAACAGGCACTTCTTTTGATTTACCCTTACCCATACCAATTCTGCCATCACCATCACCAACCACTGTTAAAGCAGCGAATCCTAAAATACGACCGCCCTTAACAACCTTGGTAACACGATTTACTGCGATCATCTTTTCGCGCAAACCATCATCACGCTCTTCGGATTGCATCTTTGCTTGCATTTTTGCCATAATCTTTTTCCTTGACCTTTATCCGCTTCGCCGATTAGAACTTAAGACCCGCTTCACGTGCGGCTTCAGCTAACGCTTTGACGCGACCGTGATAACGAAAACCTGAACGATCAAAAGCTACTTCAGTAACACCAGCTTTGATTGCTCTCTCTGCAATTAACTTGCCAACTTCAGTAGCAGCTTTGCTGTTACCACCATTGTTTGATAATGCTGTACGTAATACGGATTCCATTGTGGAAGCAGAAGCCAACACTTTAGTACCGCATGCACTGTACAACTGAGCAGAGATATGTAAATTCGTACGCATAATAGCTACGCGAGGAACTACCAACTCTGCAATCTTGATGCGTGTTTGACGTGAACGACGTATACGCGATTCTTTTTTGTTCAACATATTCGGCCTCGATTACTTCTTCTTGGTTTCTTTAATGATTACCACTTCATCGCTATAACGAACACCCTTACCTTTGTAAGGCTCTGGTGATCTATATGAACGAACTTCTGCGGCTACCTGTCCAACTTGTTGCTTGTTGGAACCTTTAATTAGGATTTCTGTTTGCGTAGGAGTTTCTGCTTTAACTCCCTCAGGCAACTGATAAATCACATCATGTGAAAAACCTAATTGCAACTTGAGTGTTGTACCTTGCGCTGCCGCACGATAACCCACGCCTACTAAGTTTAATTTACGCTCAAAACCCTTTGTTACACCATTTACCATGTTGTTAACGATTGCTCTAGTTGTACCAGACAATGCATTAGATTCACGTGATTCATCGTTACGACCAACAAATAATTGGCCTGCATCTTGTTTCAATGAAACCAATGGGTGAAGATTATGGGTCAAAGTACCTAAAGGTCCTTTAACAGTAATCAATCCAGGGTTAATCTGTACTTCAGCACCTGCTGGCACTGTTATTGGTGACTTGCCGACTCGTGACATAGTTTTCTCCTTAAGCTACGTAGCAGAGAACTTCACCGCCGACGCCGTTTGCACGGGCCTTACGATCAGTCATCAAGCCCTGAGGGGTTGAAATAATAGCTACGCCTAAACCATTCATAACCTGAGGAATTTCGTAACGGCCTTTATATACACGCAAACCAGGCTTAGATACGCGCTCAATACGTTCAATAACAGGACGTCCTGCATAATATTTGAGAGCAATATTTAAAACGGGCTTTGCAGACTCACCAGTAATTTCAAAGCTATCAATATAACCTTCGTCTTTTAAAACGTTAGCGATTGCAACTTTCAATTTTGAAGAGGGCATTGTGACACCAGGCTTCTGTACTGCTTGCGCATTACGAATTCTAGTTAACATGTCTGCGATTGGATCGGTAAAACTCATAAATTCTCCTAATCTGTCTTATTACCAGCTGGCTTTTGTGACGCCCGGAATTTCACCTCTGAAGGCGATTTCACGGATTTTTGCGCGTCCCAATCCAAACTTACGGAATGTTCCACGTGGACGTCCAGTCAACGCACAACGATTGCGCTGGCGAATGGGGCTTGCGTTACGGGGTAAAGCTTGCATCTTTAAGCGTGCATCATAACGCTCTTCCTCAGACTTAGAGGTATCTTCGATAGTTGCTTTTAACTCAGCACGTTTTACAGCATATTTAGCTACTAACTTGCTGCGTTTTTTTTCACGTTCAATTAATGACATTTTTGCCACGATAACCCCTTAGTTACGGAATGGGAATTTAAAAGCCGCTAACAAAGCTTTTGCTTCATCATCGGTTTTAGCGGTTGTTGTAATACTGATATTTAATCCACGAAGAGCATCGATTTTGTCGTACTCAATTTCAGGGAAAATAATCTGTTCTTTTACACCGATGTTGTAGTTGCCACGGCCATCAAACGCTTTTCCAGATACACCACGGAAATCGCGTACGCGCGGTAAAGCAACAGTAATAAAACGATCTAAGAACTCAAACATTCTTTGTCCGCGCAATGTCACCATTGCACCAAGGGGATATCCCTGACGAATTTTAAATCCAGCAATCGCTTTTCTTGCCTTGGTTACTACTGGCTTTTGACCAGCTAGTTTAGTTAAATCACCAACAGCATGTTCGATAACTTTTTTGTCTGCAATCGCTTCACCCAAACCCATGTTTAATGTGATTTTAGTGATGCGTGGTACTTCCATTACTGACTTATAACCAAATTTTTCAGTTAGTTCGCCAACAACTTTATTTGTGTAATGGTCTTGTAGTCTTGTTGTCATTTATATTCCCCTTAAGCTGTCAAGGTGGCGCCAGTGGTTTTAAGGAAGCGAACTTTTTTACCGTCGACTTCTTTAATACCTACACGAGATGGCTTACCATCTGCATCAACCAAAGCCACATTTGATATCTGAATCGGCATTGTTTTATCAATCACGCCACCAGTAACACCAGTCGATGGATTAGGTTTGACATTCTTTTTGTATTGGTTTACGCCATCAACTAGGACTTTGTCACCTAACATCGCGCTAACAACACCTTTTTTACCTTTATCACGGCCAGTAGTAACTATTACCTGGTCGCCTGTACGAATCTTTTTCATCGTCTCTCCTTAGATTACTTCAGGGGCTAAAGAAACAATCTTCATGAAGCGCTCAGTACGCAACTCACGCGTTACTGGCCCGAAGATACGTGTGCCAATAGGCTCTAATTTTGCGTTGAGCAAAACTGCAGCATTAGCATCAAATTTAATTAAGGATCCATCAGAGCGACGAACACCTTTTGCAGTTCTAACTACAACAGCATTGTAGATATCACCTTTTTTAACGCGGCCTCTTGGAGCTGCGGATTTCACAGTAACTTTAATAACATCACCAATGCTTGCGTAACGGCGTTTAGAACCACCTAACACCTTAATACACATCACTTCACTGGCGCCAGTATTATCTGCGACTTGTAGTCTGCTTTCGGTTTGAATCATTTTTTATTCCCCAACTTAAATGCCATAGGCAATCAGTCTTGGTTCCGTTAAAGGTTTTACCTTGAAGAAGAATTCTTGTTCGGCTTAACCTGGATTAAAAACTAACTTTAATTCGCAATTTCTATTTAAAACTGCGAAGCCCTCTAATATATCAAGATTGCAAAGTATTTGCAATCTTTTTTTAATAAAACTTACAGGCCTTTGTTTTCTTGAACTAAACGTGTCACAACCCAAGATTTTGTTCTTGAGAGTGGACGTGATTCAGAAATCTCAACCGTATCACCAATCTTTAACTGGTCAGTTTCATCATGAGCATGATATTTTTTAGACATTGAGTAATATTTACCATATAACTCATGCTTAACTTTTCTCTCAATCAAAACTGTTACAGTCTTTTGCATTTTGTCGCTAACTACTTTGCCAACTAAAGTGCGTTTTAAGGATTTTGTTGTATCGTTCATTTTCCTGCCGCTTTCTGTGTCAATGCAGTTTTCACACGAGCAATATCACGTTTAACTTTGCCTAGTTGGCTAGTATCCTGTAATTGCTGTGTACCTTTTTGCATACGTAATTTAAACAGAGCCTTAAGCAATTCAGATAACTCGTTATTTAACCCGATTGCATCCTTGGTCATTAATTCTTTCATTTCCATAATCATTCCCCAGCTTATGAACCAATTTGACGTATTACGAATGATGTCTGTAATGGGAGTTTAGCTGCGGCTAATCTAAAAGCCTCACGTGCTAAAGCCTCATCAACACCATCCATCTCATACAAAACTTTTCCTGGCTGAATTTCAGCAACGTAGTACTCAGGATTACCTTTACCATTACCCATACGAACTTCAGCTGGCTTAGTTGAAATCGGCTTGTCCGGGAAAATTCTGATCCAAATACGACCACCACGTTTAATGTGACGAGTCATCGCACGACGAGCTGCTTCAATTTGGCGCGCTGTCAAACGACCACGCACCATCGCCTTTAAACCAAATTCACCAAACGATACTGCATTACCACGAGTGGCTTTACCAGTGTTACGGCCTTTTTGTTCTTTACGGTATTTACGACGTTTAGGTTGTAACATATTTATTCTCCTGCCTTAGGTGCATCTTCAGGCTTCACAACTTTACGAACCCTCTTAACTGCTGCTTTTACTTCTGGCTTATCGCCTTCAGCACCCTCAGCTTTACGAGGACCACGTGGTGCACGACGTGATTTCTTATCATCATCAGCCTCAGGCTGCGCTGGAACTGCTGGTATTACAACGTTGTTACCTAAAGTATCGCCTTTGTAAACCCATACTTTAACGCCAATAATTCCGTATGTAGTTTCTGCTTCAGAAGTTGCGTAATCAATATCTGCCTTTAATGTATGAAGTGGAACGCGACCTTCACGATACCATTCACGTCTAGCAATTTCAGCACCATTTAAACGACCTGAACTCATGATTTTTATACCTTGAGCTCCAAGACGCATTGCACTTTGCATTGCACGCTTCATTGCGCGGCGGAACATAATACGTTTTTCTAATTGCTGTGTAATTGAGTCAGCAATTAACTGAGCATCAATTTCAGGTTTACGAATTTCTTCGATATTAACGTGCACTGGAACGCCCATACGCTTTTGGAGTTCTTTACGGAGCACTTCGATGTCTTCGCCTTTTTTACCAATTACAACACCAGGACGTGAGCTTAAAATTGTAATCTTTGCATTTTTTGCAGGCCGCTCAATAATTACCTTACTGACAGAAGCATTTTTCAATTTCTTCTTCAAGTAATTACGTACTTCGATATCTTCTTGGAGCATACCAGCAAAGTCTGTATTACCAGCGTACCAGCGTGAAGTCCAGTTGCGTGTTACCGCAAGACGGAAACCATTGGGATTAATCTTTTGACCCATGACTCTTCCTTAATTACTCAAAGTCACAGTAATGTGACAAGTTTGTTTTTCAATTTTGTTACCGCGGCCTTTTGCTCTAGCAGTAAAACGCTTTAGCGATGTTGCCTTGTCGACAGTAACAGCTTTAACTTTTAATTCATCAATATCAATACCGCTATTGTGTTCTGCATTAGCAATTGCAGACTCAACAACTTTTTTCATAATGAAAGCAGCTTTTTTAGGACTGAAAGTTAGAATATTAATTGCTCTCGCAATTGGTAATCCACGAATTTGATCTGCAACAAGACGAGTCTTTTGCGCACTAATTCTGGCACTACGGTGAATGGCTTTAGTTTCCATCATTTCCCCTTACTTCTTAGCTTTCTTGTCGGCTGCGTGACCTTTAAAAGTTCTAGTCAACGCAAATTCACCGAGTTTATGACCAACCATATTCTCTGATACATAAACCGGAACATGTTGACGGCCGTTGTGCACAGCAATCGTCAACCCGATAAATTCAGGGAGAATAGTTGAACGTCTTGACCATGTTTTAATGGGCTTTTTGTCTTTAATGGCTACAGCTGTTTCAACCTTTTTTACAAGGTTGGCATCACAGAATGGGCCTTTTTTTGCTGAACGAGTCATTTAAATTTCCTCAATCGATTAACGTTTTTGACGACGCTGAACGATCATTGTCGTAGTGCGTTTATTGCGTCTTGTACGATAACCCTTAGTCGGGGTTCCCCATGGAGAGACCGGTACACGACCTTCCCCAGTTCTACCTTCACCACCACCGTGTGGATGGTCAACCGGGTTCATCGCTACACCGCGAACAGTTGGACGAATACCACGCCAACGATTTGCACCAGCTTTACCGATTTGACGTAATGAGTGTTCTTCATTACCCACTTCACCGATGGTTGCTCTGCATTCAATATGAACGCGTCTTACTTCACCGGATCTCAAACGAACCTGAGCATAGATGCCTTCACGAGCTAGTAGTACAGCTGAACCGCCTGCTGAACGAGCAATTTGAGCACCCTTACCAGGTAACATTTCTACACAGTGAATTGTGCTACCAACCGGAATATTTCGAATAGGTAAATTATTACCAGCTTTAATCGGAGCTTCTGAACCACTCATGATTGGCTGGCCTTGAACCATACCCTTAGCTGCAATAATGTAACGTCTTTCACCATCCGCAAACAATAAAAGTGCAAGGTTTGCAGTACGGTTTGGATCGTATTCTAAACGCTCAATCTTTGCTGGAATACCATCTTTATCATTACGCTTAAAGTCAACAACACGATAATGATGCTTATGTCCACCACCTTTATGGCGAGTAGTAATATGACCATTGTTATTTCTACCAGCATTTTGAATCTGTGGCTCTAATAACGGTGCAAATGGTTTACCCTTGTGTAAATCTGGGTTGACCAGTTTCACCATGGAACGACGTCCAGGTGAGGTTGGTTTTGTCTTGATCAGTGCCATTTTATTTGACCTCCGTCTCAAAATTGATTTCTTGTCCTGGCTTCAATGAAACGTAGGCTTTCTTAACGTGATTGCGACGTCCTTCAAAACGGCCAAATTTCTTTGCTTTACCTTTTTGAATTACGACTTGAACCGACTTCACTTCAACCTTAAAGAGCAATTCAACCGCTCCCTTGATTTCTAGTTTGTTTGCATCACGCGCGACTTCAAATACTACTTGTTCGTTTTTCTCTGCAACCATTGTTGCTTTTTCAGAAATAACCGGGCCAAGTAGGATACTTAAAAGGCGATGTTCATTTTTGCGAGTTTGTATCATTTGAGCATCTCCTCAATTTGAGCGATCGCAGTCTTTCCTACCAAAATATTTTGGTAATGTACTAAAGACAACGGATCAGCGTGTTGCGCTTCAACGATTGAAATCTTGTGCAAGTTACGAGCAGCAAGGTATAAATTTTCATCAACCTTGTCCAAAATAATCAGCACTGACTCTAAACCCATCGCCTTAACTTTTTCAGCCAACAATTTTGTTTTTGGCGCTTCTAAGTTAAAACCATCAACAACATTTAAACGACCTTCTCTTGCTAACTGAGAGAAAATTGAGCGCATACCCGCTCTATACATTTTCTTGTTAACTTTGTGACTGAAGTTTTCTTCTGGTGAGTTCGGGAATATACGTCCACCGCCACGCCACAATGGAGAAGAAGACATACCAGCACGAGCACGGCCAGTACCTTTTTGTTTCCATGGTTTTTTTGTTGTGTGATGAACTTGTTCACGATCTTTCTGTGCACGGTTACCACTTCTTGCGTTGGCTTGATAAGCCACAACAACTTGGTGAACCAATGCTTCGTTGTATTCGCGTTCAAATACTTCAGCTGAAGCAGATACTGCTTCCCCGATTTTTCCGTTTGCTTCTAGGAGCTTAAGTTCCATGATGGCCCCTTATTAAGATTTTGCCGCTGGCGTTTTAATTGCCGGCGTAACAATAACTTTTCCACCACGTGAACCAGGAACTGCACCTTTAACTAAAAGGAGCTGTCTCTCTGCATCTACGCGGGCTATTTCCAAATTTTGCACTGTACGTGTAACGTCACCTAAGTGACCAGTCATACGCTTACCAGGAAAAACACGTCCAGGATCTTGTGCCATACCGATTGAACCAGGTACGTTATGTGATCTTGAATTACCGTGACTGGCACGACCAGATTTGAAATGGTGACGCTTAATGGTACCGGCATAACCTTTACCAATTGTTGTACCCTGTACATCAACTTTTTGACCAACAATGAACGCATCTACGCCCATTGCTGAGCCAATAGTTAGCTCACCAATTTTTGCTGCATCTAATCTGAATTCGTTTAACGCATTGCCTGCCATAACACCTGCTTTTGCAAAGTGTCCGGCCATAGCTTTAGTTACGCGTGAAGCACGGCGCTCGCCGTGTGCCAACTGAACAGCGTCATAGCCGTCAGTTTCCTGAGTTTTGATTTGTGCGACTCTGTTGTTGCTTACATCAATAACGGTGACTGGAATTGAATCACCCTCATCAGTAAACAAGCGAGT
>CANFME010000002.1 GCA_947448305.1 Burkholderiaceae bacterium | reverse complement strand
TTACGCCCTTAGGCAGTTCATACTGCGTATTAGGGACGCAATTCCCCTATGCGAGCCGTAGTTTACTGTTGGACGGCGACATTGACTCCACAATTCCTTATTAGGAATAAAAGTCAATTGATTTATCAACGGCTTTTGCGATATTTTCAAGCATCCAACTTTTGTGGCGTGAAGCCACAAGTGCGTTGATATAGATTCCTCTAGCTGCTTTAATCAATAGTCCATCTTTAACCATCCGCTGAAGCGACTTTTCCATTGACTTTTTATCTTCCAATGGAAAAAGCTTCTCAATGTCTTTTTTTGTCAAGACAAATACCCCTAGTCGATCAAGGGTCATCAAGCTGGTAATAAGCTCCATTCTTTTCATAAGTAACTTTTAACCCTAATTAAATGTGAGGTTATTTATAATTTATTAATAAATAGTTCAATTACACTGTTTTTTAATCCTTCATGGCCAGACCAAACTCATCTTCGAAGAAAAATCTACTATCTTAAATATAGTATTGAAACTCAAATAGCGGGCTTACTTAAAGCCCTTAGATATTTGAAGACTACCAGTGGATGGGATAAAGTCTAATCATGCCTCACTCAGTTAAATCGTAGCTAGAAAAAACCACTTAAGTGATTGCTCAAATTCTTAGTTAAAATACCTTATGCAAGCAAATACTCCGAAGAAAAAGTGGCTAGTGATCTCTCATGGTTTTAACATGGATGGTCGGGCCGCTAGTCTGACTGTGACCGATAAAATCCCTTACTTATTAGAGGCTGGGATTGAGCCGATTGTTTTGTCAGCCATTACCGGAGAAAAAGATACGCGCTTTCCCCACTATCAATTATTGCCATGGGGACCAGCGGGTCTGCGCTTTGATTTTCGTCACTATGTTGCAACGAAGTATGGTCGGGGCTTAATCTATAAAATACTGACCCCACTTGTCTCGGCCTTACTGCTCCCCTTTACCGCACTAGAAAAGCTCCTGATTGGCTTATCCAGCCAATCCTCATGGTCATTTGCAGCCGCGCACTGTGGTGAAAAGATCATTAAAAAAGAGGATGTAGAACTGATCTATTCCTCTGGCGGTGCTTGGTCAGCCCATTACGCGGCGTACCTCATTAAAAAAACAACTGGTAAGAAATGGATTGCCGAAATCCATGACCCGATGGTGATTCGGGATGATCCACAGGATAACGGTATAGCACCGCGTAAAACGAAAGATAAACGCTTTTTGCAACGCCTAGAGGGAATCATCTGTCGTGACGCAGATCAAGTATGGTGGTTTACCCAAGGGGCCCTAGACTATGCAAAGTTACGCCATCCGGTACTGGGTGATAAAGGCTTTGTCGTTTTACCCGGAGCAATGCCACCGGGTTGCAATGAACCATTACTTGAGAGTCACCCCTATCAGCCTAAGTTGCATATTGCTCATTTTGGATCACTCGCGAATGATCGCTCATTAGCCCCCGTTCTTGCAGCTCTTGCACCATTCTTGGAATCTAACCCTGATATTAAGAGTCAATTACAAATCGACGTCTACGGCGCTGCCTTAGACGAGGCCAGTGAAGAAGCCATTAAACAATATCATTTCGAAGATATTGTATGTTCCCATGGACGCATCGAAAACGATCCAATCACTGGCAAGTCAGGACGCGAACGGGTGATGGAAATCATGCGCGCAGCGGATGTGCTGTTATTGCTGCATGGCGATTACGAATGGTGTGCAGAATATATCCCTTCGAAGTCCTATGATTACTTTTGGTCAGGTAGACCCATTTGGGGAATCACCAATCGTAATGCCTACTTTGATGAGATGCTCAGTAAGCAAGGAGCTTACATTAGCCATACTTTAGAAGCCGTATCGATTGCCCAAGTTTTTGAGCAAATCCTGCAAGATTGGCAAAACCACCGTTTGCCAACCAATGTGATGAAAACCATCACGCCTAAAGATGCAGTAGAAACTATTTTAAAAAGACTCACTTCGTGAACATCCTCATTGTTAAGCTATCCTCCCTTGGGGACGTTCTGCATAATCTGCCGGTGGTTTGGGACATCCGTAAACAATATCCTAATGCACACATTGCTTGTGCTGTGGAAGAGGGTTACGTCCACTTATTGGAACCGCTGAAGTCGACACTTCAGTTCCGCGGTATTGATCAAATTATTCCGGTATGTTTGCGGCGCGCTAAAAAAGATTTATTTAAAGGTCGCTTCAAAAGTGCCATACAAGACTTTATCAAGATGAAACAACTGCTCAAGTCGCAGCATTGGGATGTGATTGTGGAGACGCAAGGATTAATTAAATCGGCGTTGATTGCCAATATTGCCAAGCAGGGATTGAGCAGTACAAGGGTGTACGGTATCGGTAATCAAACCCAATATTCTGGATACGAGCCACTCGCTAAGTTCTTCTATGATCAAAGCATTCAAGTCCCTTTTCAGTTTCATGCAGTTGATCGCTCACGCGCTATTTTGGCGAGTAGCCTGCAATTAGAGTGGCCTCATCGTGAGATGAATCCGCCCCAGTTTTATCCAATAGACTACTTAGATCAACTCCAACAGGAGTCGAACCCCTTAGGTTTCACGCCACAACAATATGTCATGTGTTTTCATGCTACGGCAAGGATTGCTAAGGCTTGGGATGAGGCATCGTGGATTGCAGTAGGTAAGTATTTGGTTAGTCTAGGATTCACCCCTGTATTCCCTTGGGGAAACGCTGCCGAGAAATCAGTAAGTGAGCAATTAGTGAACGCAGTACCTGGTGCGAAATTGCCTGGCGCATTTTCGATTAAGCAGGCAGCAACTTTAGTAGCGCAGGCGCGCATGACGATTGGTGTGGATACAGGACTAACCCACTATAGTGCCGTACTCAACTTACCAACGATTGAACTCTACGTAGATTCTCCGCTCTGGAAAACCGAAGGTTATTGGAGCAGTAAAGTGAGGAATCTGGGGGATATTGGCAAACCACCCACAATTGACCAAGTCATACGGGCAATCGAACAACTTATTTGATTACAGCTCAGTTGAATTGAGCTGTAACTAGGTCATCAATGCAATAGTTTATTCACCGCAATCACATCCTCATCCGTTAGTACTGCAGATAAAGATTTGAGTTTGATACCATTCATGATGGCGTCATATCTTGCTTTATATAAAGAGGATTGGGTTGTAATTAACTGGTCTTGGGCATTTAACACATCAATATTGATCCGCACCCCGACGTTATAACCGGTACGATTAGACTGCAAAGAAGTGAGAGCTGATTTTTCAGCAGCTTCATAGGCCTTAATCTGGGCAATACCATTCGTAAAACCGAGATATGCTTGTTTAGTCGCCACCGCATTGCTCTTTTTCAAGAGGTCCAAAGTAGCAATCGACTGATCATACAGAGCCGCGGTTTGACGAGCATTGGAGGAAATCAAGCCACCAGTAAAGATGGGTACAGAAACTTGTAAGCCAATCTGGTTAGCATAATAAGTGTTGGGTAAAGAACTCGTGGCATTACCTAAGGAGTTGTTATAACCAGTTGAAGCCTGTAATGAAACGATTGGCAAGCGAGTCCCCTGCACACTACGATAATTACTCTTGGCGATTTCGCTATTGAGACGACCAACAATCACGTTGTAATTGACTTCTTCGGTTTGTCTCACCCAATCTTCAATCGTGTTACCGGTAGACAGATGGAGTGCTTCAATAATGTCGTTGGTTGCCAATTTACCTTTGGAATCATCAAGGTATTTCACGGTACGTTCTTGCCTGAGACTCTCGACCTTAGCTTGTTTCGATAATGGCAAGATGGTATCTACTGGCTGGCCAATGATTTGCTCTAAAGCAGATTTTTTCACTAATAAGTCAGACTGAGCAGCAATTTCCTGAGCGATCACTAAATCATAACGAGACTGCGCTTCATTGGTATCTACAATCGTTGCGGTACCGACTTCAAAATTTCTTTTAGCTTGTTGTAACTGTTCATTAATCAAGCCTTTTTTATTCAGATACAAGTCGAGCGTATCTTGGGCTGTCAATGCATCAAAATAAGCCTGGGAGACACGCACGATCAAATCTTGTTGGGCCTGCGCAAAGTTTGCTTCCGCCACTCCTGTGAGCAAGTCGCCTTGTTTATATTTTTCGTAATAAGACCAGTTAAAGAGGGGCTGCGTTAAGGAGAGTGTCCAACCAGAGTTAGAAAAAACATAGTCTTTACGGTTCGCAATATTATTTAAATTAGGATCGTAACGAATGTCAGATGACTGGGTGGAATAAGAACCCGTAATTTGAGGCAATAACACTGAAAAAGCTTGCCAATAGGATTCTTTACCCGCAGTGTAAGCGTATTTTGCAGCGTTGTAGATGGGATCATTCTGCGCGGCATCTTGAAACAATTGGATTAAATCTTTTGCATTTGGATTTGCAGCATCGACAAGTCTCGGCAATGTATAGGTTTGGACAGATGTGTTCGAGTTATTATTCGGACTATTATTCATCTTTACCGCAGGACTTTTTTCTTGAGCAACCGCGTCAAATGCATTAATCCCTTGGAGTGACAATAAGGCAATGGCAATCACTAAGTACTTTAGTCGCAATGGAGCTTTCACTGATTCATTTGGAGGGCTTGTAAATCGAACTTGCGGCGAGACTCTCAAAGAGTTCTTGATTAACATTGAGGTTAAATTTTCTAATCCAGTTTGCTTCATTCGAATGTCTCTTATTAGTCTTCTTAAACACATCACATTAAAGTAAATTCTTACAATCTTTACTTACCTAAATTCATTAACAATTATTCTGCACTTAATAATGTAACAAGTAAATTTAGCGTTATTGTTAATTTATCCATAAACTGAACACTAAAGCCACAAAAAACGATGATTTTTGATTAAAACCGTGATTTAAATCACTTGTTTAATTTTTATTCATTGTAATCTCAAAGAGTAAAAACTCAAAAATACTGGGGTAAAGCCGTCAATTTGCCAAAATGGAGTGGAGTCTGATACCTAATTTCTTAAAACTCAAATTCTTCGATGTTGGTAGATTCAGTTTTGAGCATAGGCACCAAGGTTTCGAAGAGAGACTCTGTTTGGAAATAGTCGTGGCTATGACGCGTGACTAATACAGCGCTCATGACAGGCGCTTGACCAACAAAGGCTAGCAGTTTTCCGCCGATGTTCAATTGATTCCTAATAGTAGTGGGTATTTCTTTTAAGCCGCCTGAGATGCAGATGATGTCGTAGGTATTGTTTTCAGCAACTTTCCAGCCATTAGAGGCATCACCAATTTCCACCCGTACATTCGGAACACGACATTTATGCAGATTATCAATGGCAAAATCGGCTAGTTCAGGCTGAATTTCAACAGAGGTCACACTTTTTGCAAAATAAGCTAAGAGCGCAGCCATATAACCTGAACCGGTGCCAATCTCTAAAACTTGGTCTTGACCACGAGGTTTGATAGCTTGTAAAACCCGTGCTTCAATTTTTGGTTCCATCATCACTTCTTGCGTATTCTGAATCGGTAAAAAGATATCTGAGAACACCAAGGGTAATTGACTTTCTAACGCAAAAAGCTCCCTGCGAATAATGTTGAGCGTTTCTAACACTTGGATGTCACTAATGCTCCAAGGACGAATTTGCTGTTCAATCATTTTGTAACGGAAGTTCGTAATATTAATAGTCATTGTGGAATGAGAGTTGAATGTTAATTAATGCAAAATGCCATGAGGAAGTAAAACTGACCTCGCACTTTCATTCTATTTTAATAGAGTTATCTAAAGAATAAACATCAAATGAACAAAAAATGATAAAAGTCATTAATAAGGTGATGCTTGTTACATCTTGTGGCTAAAATAAACTTACTTAATTTACTTAAATATACTTATGCCCCAAAATCAAGTAAAACCCAAATCCTGGCTAAAGTGGGCCGTCATTGCAATCATTATTGTTGGTTTAGCTTTTGCAGTGTGGTTACTGGCTAAGCAATATTTAGGTATGAGCCAAACGAAGTACACCACAGTCAGTGTTGAAGAAGGCCCGATTATTTCGAATATTCGGGCGAGTGGCACTCTCAACCCAGTACGGTCGATTACGATTGGTACTGGAGTTTCTGGCATGATTCGTGAGCTAACCGTCGACTTTAACGATAAAGTAAAGCAAGGCCAGATTATTGCAAAGATTGATCAACGTGAGTTTCAGGCGAAATATGATCAAGCACTTGCAAATTACGAATTAGCGCTAAAAAATCATGAATACAATATTTCTTTAATGCAGCAAGGTTTTATTTCCAAACAAGCCTTGATCACAACCGAAAACACCATGAAGGCAGCGCTTGGCGCGCTCGACTTGTCTAAAAAGTCTTTAGACGATACGTTAATTAGGTCTCCGGTAGACGGT
The DNA here is from genome assembly GCA_947448305.1 of Burkholderiaceae bacterium. GTDB lineage: Bacteria > Pseudomonadota > Gammaproteobacteria > Burkholderiales > Burkholderiaceae > Polynucleobacter. The sequence goes on along the minus strand of CANFME010000002.1, from coordinate 69,149 downwards.
GTCGTTGTAAAACGTAGCGTGGAAGTGGGTCAAACAGTTGCCGCTAGTTTGCAGTCGCCTGAGATTTTTATTATCGCTCGCAATTTGGCTGAGATGCAGGTCGAAACGTCGATTGATGAGTCAGATGTGGGACGCATCGAAGAGGGGCAGGAAGCTACTTTTACGGTGGATGCATTTCCTAATAAGGTCTTTAAAAGCAAGGTCAAACAAGTTAGAAAAGCACCGGTCAATATTCAAAACGTCGTGACTTACACGGTATTAATTACCGCAGATAATCCAGATTTAAAGTTGTTACCGGGTATGACCGCCAATGCCAGAATCGTGGTTGAGAAGAAAGAAAAGACCCTAAAGGTCTCAAATACAGCACTTCGTTTTAGAATGCCAGTAACTGATAAGACCTCGGGTTGGAATAAGTCTGGTCAAGATAAAGCTGCTGAGAACCCACCATGGTGGAAGTTTTGGGAGAGCAAAGGTAAACCTTCTGAAGTCGCTGGCACAAAAAGCAGTTTATCCGATCGGCCTACTGACGCAAATGCCAATACAAACGCCCCAGCCTCAGCTGGTGGCAGCGGCAACGGCAACTCCCAACGTTCATCACGTTTTGGTAGCGGTCAAAGTAATTTCCGTAGTGTCTATGTCCTAGAAAACGATGGCAAGCAAGATAAGCCAGTGCGAAAAGCATTTCGTTTAGGTTTAACAGACGGGGAGTATTCTGAAATCTTGCCATTACGTGATTCAAAAGAAGCACAATTAAAAGTGGGTGATTTGGTCATCACCGGCATTGAAGGTCAAGCCTCTGGAGCCTCTAGTGGGCAAAGTGGGGCTGGTCAGCGTAGCGGCCCTCGGATGTTTTAAAGCTAGTTTCTTTATGCCCTTAATCCATACTCACAACCTCGTTAAGTCTTATGGCACTGGTGTCCAACAAGTGCGCGCACTGGACGGGGTTGACTTAGATATTGAACAAGGGGACTTTGTGGCCATTATTGGTGCTTCAGGATCTGGTAAGTCTACCTTTATGAATATGATTGGTTGTCTGGATTCTCCCACTAGTGGTCTATATGAATTAGCCGGACAAAATGTGAGTCAAATGAGTATTGATGAGTTAGCGGATATCCGAAGTCAATGCATTGGCTTTGTATTCCAACAATTTAACTTACTCGCGAGAACCAGTGCGCTGGACAATGTCGCAATGCCATTGCAATATATGCGCTCTGGCAAACTTGCTGGACTTAGCAAAAAAGAGCAAAAGGAACATGCTAGAAACCGACTAGCTCAGGTGGGTTTAGGTGATCGATTAAGTCATACCCCTAGTGAGTTGTCAGGCGGACAACAACAACGCGTCGCTATTGCACGTGCGCTAGTCAATGATCCAGATTTGATTTTGGCCGATGAGCCAACCGGTGCCCTCGACTCAAAAATGACCGTAGAGATTATGGAACTCCTCAAATCCCTGAATCAAGGTGGCATGACCGTCATTGTCGTAACCCATGAACCAGATGTGGCGGCCTACGCTAATCAAGTGGTCATTTTTAAGGATGGCAAAATTATTGAGATTAAACAACAACATCAAACCCAAGCAAAAGGTACGAGCTCATTAGATACGGCTCAGTTAGTCTCCAACCTTGATGTTCCATCAGCCCTTTAAAGATTTTATCAATGTCCAATTCTGTTAACTTATTAATTGCCTTACAAGCACTTCGAGTCAATAAGTTACGTTCTGTTCTCACTATGCTTGGGATTGTGATTGGGGTGGCCGCTGTGATCGCTATGATTGCGATTGGTGGGGGTGCACAACAACGCGTTCAAGAGCAAATTGCCAGTCTTGGCTCTAATCTTCTCATTGTGATTCCCGGCTCTGTGATTCAGTCAGGCGCAAGACTAGGACTGGGTAATGCACAAACCTTAACGGAGTCCGATTACAAAGCAATCCAAATGGAGATTCCAGAGGTACAAGTGGCCGCTCCCGTAACAAGAGGAAACGCTCAAGTCATTTATGGCAATACGAACTGGGCAACTTCTATCAACGGTGTCTATAACGATTATTTTGAAGCGCGTGAGTGGAATTTGAGTGAGGGTCGGTTTTTCGACCAAGGAGAAATTACCCGTTTTGGTAAAGTCGCGATTATTGGTAAAACCGTAGCGTCTCAACTTTTTGGTGAAGATAATCCGATTGGTGAAGTGGTGCGGATTCGTGGGATTCCCTTTGAAATCATTGGTGTTGCGGATGGTAAAGGCCAAAGTGGGATGGGGCAAGATCAAGATGATGTGATCTTTGTGCCGCTCACAACAGGGCGAAATAGATTATTTGGTGAGCCTCGAGGACGTATTGCGAGGGTAGGGACCATCTTAGTAAAAGCCAATAATGGTGCTGATACGAAATATGTAGAGGACCGAGTGACGGATTTACTCCGTCAACGACACCGTATTCGTCCAACTATGGAAAATGACTTCCAAGTCAGAAATCTCTCTGAAATTTTAAAAACCCAAGAAGCTGCTAGTCGAATTATGTCAATGCTACTGGCAGCTGTGGCCTCAGTTAGTCTATTGGTTGGCGGTATTGGCATCATGAACATCATGCTCGTCTCTGTGACGGAAAGAACCCGTGAGATTGGACTGCGATTGGCAGTTGGTGCAAGAAGTAAAGATATCATGACGCAATTTTTGGTGGAGGCGATGACGCTTTCCACGATTGGTGGAGGTATTGGCGTTTTATTAGGCGTTGGTATTTCTTTATTAGTTGCTTGGTTGGCAAGTTGGAATATCAGCTTATCAATCCTCTCCATTTTTTTAGCGGTTGGCTTTTCAGCCACGATTGGTATTTTCTTTGGATACTATCCCGCTAAGACCGCTGCCAAAATGCAACCCATTGCAGCCCTGCGTTACGAATAGACAAATTATCGTTAACCATGTTTTGTACCTATCTTCATTGCACCTAACTAAGCTCGACTCTAATAAAGATGTAAAACAAGAGGTTTAAAATAAAGAGTCGAGTGCGCTGAGAGATAATTCAATGAGAAATCATCCAAAGTTGTACTTTACAATTTTGAATAGAGTACTGAATATTAATGATCCAATGATTGGTCACTTAGTTAGTTAAATAGTTAGTCAAATAGTTAGTTAAATAGATATTAAATAATTTAGGAATCGATATGGATTTGGACGTTATATTGTTAGGCAAAGCACTCATTCTCGGCGTGGTTGAAGGAGTAACAGAGTTTTTGCCGATTTCAAGTACAGGCCATCTCATCTTAGCGGGACATTTACTGAGTTTTAATGACGAAAAAGGCAAAGCTTTTGAAGTGATTATCCAGTTAGGAGCTATCTTGGCAGTGTGTTGGGAGTTCAGAGCCAAGATTGCTAGTGTCATTTCTGGGCTAGGCAGAAGACCTTTATCTAATCGTTTTGCGCTCAATATCGTGATTGCTTCCTTACCTGCCATCACTCTAGCCTTAGTATTTGGCAAAATGATTAAAGCGCATTTATTTGCCCCTATTCCAGTCGCTACAGCGTTTATTGTTGGTGGCTTCATTATTTTATGGGCTGAAAAATTAGAGTCAGCCAAACAAAAGAATCAAAAAATCATTATGCGTAGCATTGAGCATGTCGAAGATTTAAGCTCAAAAGATGCGATTAAGGTTGGTCTTGCTCAGTGTGCGGCGCTCATTCCCGGCACGTCTAGATCAGGAGCGACGATTATTGGTGGGATGTTATTCGGTCTTCCAAGGCAAGTTGCTACCGAGTTCTCCTTTTTTCTGGCGATTCCGGTCATAGCTGGAGCAACGGTTTATGAAATCTATAAATTAAGACAAGACATTGGTAGTATGGACTGGTCTAGTTTTGGTCCAGTTCTTGCCGTTGGTTTTGTAGCCGCATTTATTTCGGCCTTTTTCTGTGTTCGTTGGTTGATTAAATATGTGAGCCATAACAATTTCAAACCGTTTGCATGGTACCGCATTGTGTTTGGCGTCATTGTTCTTGCCACCTCTGCCTTAGGTATAGTAAATTGGACGGCTTAACGATTTAATTGAAGCTGTTTGAGATAGCTAATAAAACATGACACAAGAAAAAAAAGAAGAGTTATCTACTGCTTCGGTTGATAGTACTGATCAAGATAGTATTTCCTCAACCGCCGTTTCGCTTTGGCCCAGACGCATTAAATCTTTTGTGATGCGTGCAGGCAGAACTACCTCAGGCCAACAAAAAGCCATTGATGATCTAGGCCCACAATTTTTAATTCCTTTTAGTAAAGAGCCAATCCATCTTCAAACCTCTTTTGGTGAAGACTCTAAAAAATATATTTTGGAAATTGGTTTTGGAATGGGTGAAACGACTGCTCACATAGCGCAGATTCGTCCAAACGATCAATTTTTGGCCATTGAGGTCCATGAACCAGGTGTGGGTGCACTCTTAAAGCTAATTGGTGAGAAGTCCTTAAAAAATATTCGGATTATTCGACATGATGCAGTGGAAGTGATTGAATATATGTTGTCTGATGACTCTTTGGATGGCTTTCATTTATTTTTTCCTGATCCTTGGCATAAGAAGAAACACAATAAACGCCGCTTAGTTCAGCCCGATTTTCTTGAGAAAATCCTACCCAAACTCAAAAGCGGCGCTTATATCCATATGGCAACGGACTGGGAAGAGTATGCCTATCAAATGTTAGAGGTACTCTCTCAAAATCCAAAGATTAAAAATACTTCTACAACCACTCTTCAATTAGAAGATGGTCGGGAAACTTTAGGGTTCGCCATCCGGCCAGATTATCGCCCCATTACGAAGTTCGAGAACCGAGGTCTAAAGCTAGGTCATGGTGTTTGGGATTTGATGTTTGTAAAACTTTAATAGACCCCCTCGATTGGCCCAAATCTATCACATAATGAGGTCGATTATTGTGTCAAGTAGATGAATTTAAAAAGATGCTTTTAGATTTAATCAAGTTAAAAGTCAATACCTTGCATCACTTTTCTTCCCATCATGTGAGAAAAGTCAGGAAAACAGATAGAAATACTCGTTATTTCAGATAATAAAATTAGTGCTTACTAACATTTTTTCTACTTTGAATTCCTTAGTAAAAGTAGTTAGTGATCACAAACTTGACGTCTCATTGGGTATATTCAATAACTTATCTATATAGCTTATGGTTTCTTTATGCTTGACTTGATATAAAGACTTCCCTAACATGAACTTCTGTTTATAACTAGTAAAGAGTTGATGAAGAAATCTTTGTTCACACTACACGAGCAAGCTGCTGCAAAAGCAAGAGCGCAGGCAAGACGTGATCGTATGAACGTGTTGAAAGAAAACTTCGTTGGCAATCATGCATTGAAAAAATATTTATCAAAAAATTTATACACAAATATCTTCGCTAAGAAGTGGTTTCAGGCCACAGCCGTTGTTACGGTATTTCTTGTAACGGGTATCGCCGTAAATGAACCACTCAGAAATGATCTGTTGCGTCAAATCAACTTGGTGGATGAGTTTAATACCGCTAGCGGAGATGTTCTCGATTTAAACCAATCAGGTGAGTCGGGTATGCGCCCGGTGATATTTTCTTATCCTGGTAATAGAAATAATGCCAAATTAAGTTTAATTGAGCCCAGTGTGCAACATCTACCGGTGCCGTCTATTGCGCCACTCGCAAATCAAATTAGTAACGGCAAAATAGATCCTCTGGCCCTCGATTCACGTTTACTGGACTCAGCACTGAATCAAGCCAAGATTGCTAACTTAATGGCTGAGAAGTATAAAGTTGACGTAAACACCCTTAAAAGTTACATTTCCCATGCAGTAATCGTTGGTAAGGAAGTCAGTATTGATCCCGTCTTGATTATTGCTGTGATGGCCATTGAGTCTAACTTTAAAGCTAGCGTTCAAAGTCCCGCGGGTGCTCAGGGTTTAATGCAAGTTATGACGAGTGTGCATGCTAATAAATTTATCCCATACGGCGGTATAGCGGCAGCCTTTAAGCCAGAAGCGAACATTCGTGTGGGTGCATACATATTAAAGTACCTTATTGCCCAGGCAGGTAGCCTTTCTGGAGGTCTGCGTTACTATGTTGGTGCCTCTTCTGCTGGTGATGGCGGTTATGCCGCAAAGGTCATGACTGAACGTAACTTCTTAACTAGCTATCTTGGAGGATCTAATCTACAGGATAATAATGATATTGAGTCAGCTGACAGTAATAAAACTCAGCAAAATCAATCTCAACAAGGGCTACTCAAATTTCTGGGTGTGAATCTTACGGATTCTTAGAGCTAATAAAGTAAGGTTATTGTTCTGCAAAAGCATGGATGAGCTTGTAAGATAAAAAGCTTATCTTAGGTACTTTAATGAACTAATTAATCATCTCGCAAATCAAGCCATGGAACTTAACCTAGAATTACCCAATCATCACTTTGAGTCAATAAAAGTTATCAACCTCAATTCAGACGAGGAGAGAACCCGATTATCCTCATCTGCAATAAAGGCTTTTTTAAATATTGCTAGAGAATGGCAGATCAATAAAGAACAAGCGGCTGAGTTGTTAGGTGCTAATTCAGATAATTTTTATGAGCTAAAAAACAATACAAGCAAGACTTTAGATGTTGATCAACTGACGCTAATTTCTTATTTAATTGGTTTATATAAGTCACTTCATCAACTGTATGGAAGTACTCTAGCTGACAAATGGGTAAAGATGCCCAACCAAAATCCATTATTCAAAGGATACTTACCAATAGAGTTCATGAGGATTGGTGGAGTTGAGGCGATAAAATCGGTCAAAATAATGTTAGATTCTAGACAAAATTCGATTTGATTCTCTAAATGGATTGCCCAAAAATCTTGATGAAAGATTTGTGAACGCTTGGTGGAAAAAAAAGATAATTTGAGATCTAATAATTAAAAAGACCTCAAATTACAACATTACATCAAGGTACCAATCAACAAGGAGATCAGGTATTAATCTCGAGGACTCTTAAGTCTTTGGCCAACTTATCAAGGACGCCGTTCACGTACTTGTGTCCATCTGTTCCACCAAAAGTCTTAGCTAGTTCAACTGCTTCGTTAATTGCAACCTTGTAGGGCGTAGATAAATCAAACTTCAGCTCAAAAGAACCTATTAATAAAGTAGCAAACTCCACTGGAGAAAGCTCCTCAACTGGTCGATCAATATGTTTCAGAATTTCAGCCTCTAGAGCTTCTAAATTCGTGCAAACACCTTCAAAGAGGGTATGAAAGAGCTCATCTTGTGCTTTTTTAAAACCTGGGTCCTCAGCTAGCTGACGCTCAATAGAGTATTGATTCGGTACACTACCAGAGGAGCGCACCACTAACCATTGATAAATACCTTGTAAGGCGTACTCACGAGCACGTCTACGGGGTGTTAAAGAGCGTTTAACCTGAGTAGACGATACTAATTTGTGAGCTTGCGTCAAATAGGGATTATGCATCTTCCCCTTCCTGAAGAATTAGGCAAAAATTCGCCATTTCAACAGCAGCTAAAGCACAATCCGCACCTTTTTGATGAACTCTTGCTAAAGCTTGTTCATCCGTGTCGCAAGTTAATATGCCATTAGCAATTGGAATACCTAAATCTAGGCCAACTCTAGTAATACCAGCGCCTGATTCATTGGAAACGAGTTCAAAGTGATAAGTTTCACCGCGGATTACAGCTCCAAGAGCAATTAAAGCATCGAATTCGCTTGATTCAGCTAATTTTTGCAGGGCAAGTGGGATTTCTAAAGCACCCGGAACAGTCGTTAATAAAATATCGTCTGTGGATACACCTAAACGAACCAGTTCTTTAACGCAACTTGAAGTCAGTTCGCGACAAATACTTTCATTAAATCTAGCTTGAACGATCGCAATACGTAATTCAGAACCTTCTAAATTCGGCTCTAAAAAATCAACTTCATTTAACTGCGTTGGAATATTCTCTTGCAAGGTCGTATCAGTCATCGAATATCTCCGTTAGGTGGTAAGAAAAAATAAATCTGTTTAAAAGCAATCTACAAAAATAGAAATCTATTTTAATTGGTTGGCGCCGAATAACCAACTACTTCTAATTGATAAGCAGACATTCCTGAAATTGGACCAGGCTTTGCTAATAACTCCATCTTCCCTACACCTTGATCTTTTAAGATCTGCGCACCGATACCGTAGGTTCTGAAATCCACTTTCCGTATCGCAGGACCCGTTTGATCATCGGGAAGGGGATCTGCAAACTCCTCTGTCCATTGATGAAAAGAGGTTTTATGGGAAGATACATTGAGTAAAACGGCTACGCCACTCTCTGCTTCCGAAATCTTTTTAAGAGCTGCGTCGAGTGGCCAAGAATGATATTTGGAGGTTTGAGCAATCACATCTAATAAAATTGCTGGTTCATGTACCCGCACTAAAGTGACTTTATCCGGTGTGGGACTACCTTTGGTTAAGGCTAAATGATAATTATTACTAGATAAATCTTGGTAAAGCGTTGATTTGAACTCGCCCCAAACGGTATTGAGTGTTTTTTGACCAACACGTTTGACCATACTTTCATTTTGACTGCGATATTTAATTAAGTCGACAATCGTACCAATTTTTAAATGATGTTCTTTAGCAAATTCAATTAAATCAGGTAGGCGTGCCATCGTGCCATCATCTTTCATGATCTCGCAGATGACGGAGGCTGGAGTAACACAGCCAGCCATGGCAGCTAAATCACAGCCAGCTTCGGTGTGACCCGAACGAATCAAAACACCACCAGGTTGCGCCATTAAAGGAAAAATATGTCCCGGCTGAACTAGATCGGTTGGTTTGGCATGTTTAGTCACAGCAGTTCTGACCGTATGGGCTCTATCCGCTGCAGAAATACCCGTAGTAACGCCAGTTGCTGCTTCAATCGATACCGTGAAATTAGTGCCCATTGAGGCACCGTTATCTCTGACCATGAGTGGTAATCTTAATTGCTCACAACGCTCTTTGGTAAGTGTTAGGCAGATTAAGCCACGGCCAAACTTTGCCATGAAGTTAATTGCTTCTGCAGTAACGTGCTCTGCAGCCATTACTAAATCACCTTCGTTTTCGCGATCTTCTTCATCAACCAAAATCACCATTTTTCCATTACGGATCTCTTCGATGATTTCTTCAGTTGAACTAAGGTGGTTTGAAAAATTAGTCATATCTATCTTTATGTAGGTTCGGTTACTTCAGTTCTATTCCAGAGCTGCTCATCATTCTTTCAACATATCTGGCAATCAGATCCACCTCAAGGTTGACATCATTGCCTACTTTTAAGTATTGCAAGGTAGTGTGTTCAAGGGTGTGGGGGATTAAGTTGATATGCACTCTACAAACTGCTTGCTCGTAAATTTTTAAATCCTCAACTAGGTTCACAGTTAGTGAAGTACCGTTCACCACAATCGAGCCTTTATAGGCAAAATATTTTGCGAGAAAAATTGGTGCATCAATTGCCAGGTGCCAAGAGGTATTATTGGGGTTTTCAAGATCAGTTGATACAGAGCTAGCAGTTTTGTCATTGGTAGCAACAACTTCAAAAATGGCTACACGACCAATCCCGTCGACGTGCCCGCTGACAAGATGACCACCTAAGCGGTCATTTAAACGTAATGCTTTTTCTAGATTGACCGGTCCTAATTGGTTCAGGCCGATCGTTTTTTGGATCGACTCATTTGAAATATCAATCTCAAAAGTCTTTTCAGCCGTGTTTAACTCAACGACCGTCATACATGCACCTTGAATAGCGATACTATCGCCCAAAATAACGTCCGAGAGATCTAGGCCTTGTGCATCTATTTTCAGGCGATATCCATCTCCATGGGGTCGCACAGATGCAATTTTTCCGACAGCAGCAATAATTCCTGTAAACATAACTATATTATCCTCTAATTGAAGCAAATTGTTCTATTCAGACGCGGTACCAATTTGGTTAAGAGCGAACTAATTACAAACTAATCGCGAATTAATCTTATACGCTGGTCAATCCCAACATTGGCACGGTCAATGACTTGCCAGCGAGTGGCATCTGTCAGATGTTCGATAGCATTTAAGTTGGCTAGACCTAAACCTTTACCCAATAAAATGGGTGCTTGGTAGAGCAGTATCTCATCCACACATTCTTCGCGTAGAAAAGAGCCATTGAGTTTAAACCCAGCTTCAACATGAACCTCATTGGCATGAAATTGATCTGCTAAGTATTTCAAGGCAGCAGCTAAATCCACTTTGCCTGCTTCGTTGGGTATAGGAATAATTTTTAAATGCGGATGCGCCGTAAATAAAGCGTTCATTTTCTCGGTATCATGGGTAGAGCAAAAAATCACCGCATCGCCTGAAGCCAAGATTTTTGCAGAAGGAGAAATCTCTAATTTAGAGTCAATAATTGCTTTAAGTGGCTGACGAGCAACATTTAAACCTCTCACGGTTAATTGAGGGTCGTCTGCCAGAACGGTACCGATACCGGTAAGTAAGACGCTGGCTTGTGCCCGAAAGCGATGACCATCCAGTCTTGCCTCTGAACTCGTAATCCATTGACTCTGTCCATTAGGCAGGGCAGTAATGCCGTCAAGACTCGCAGCAATTTTCAGGCGAACCCAAGGCATGCCAGTTTGCATGCGTTTCATAAAACCAGGATTGAGGGCAATCGATTGCTCGGCTAAAAGGCCCGTCTGCACCTCAATGCCATGATCTTTTAAGTGTTTTATTCCTTTGCCTAAAACAAAAGGATTTGGGTCGGTTGTACAAATGATCACTTTTTTGATGCCAGCAACAATGATGGCATCCACACAGGGTGGTGTTTTCCCAAAATGACAGCAAGGCTCTAAAGTGACATAAGCCGTTGCGCCAACAGTATCAAAACCACGCTCACTTGCGTTACGTATCGCCATTACTTCAGCATGATGAGACCCTACTTCTTGGGTAAAACCAGCACCGATGATTTGATGCTCTTTGACAAGAACACAACCAACTCGCGGATTAGGATCAGTGATCCAAAGCGCTTTCTTGGCCTCTAAGAGGGCCTGGTTCATAAAAAAGTAATCTTGCGGGTTAAACATAGTGGTCTTTATCGGGGCTTTTCGGATTCAAAAACAGATAAACCGAAAATAGCTTTAATGTCAATATTGAATTTTAAACTCTACGGGTAAGTATAGTTTAGAAAAAGACAAAATCTAGTTGACTCTCTTCATGGAAATCTTCAGTAATGCATTTTACAGTGAGAGAGTACACTTCGGATTAACGGCTTCAGGTTTGCATAACCTAAGCCTCCCACTATCACTAAGCACTAAATGGTATTCAATATTTGGGTAAATCTTGCTCCAAAATACAACCCGATTTGCAACAAATCCACCATTTTTGGTTTGAGCCGCACCTAGAGCATTGAAACTTAAATGACGAAGTTTCTCACTAGACTCAAGGGCTATGCTCGAATTCTGACATTTAGGATGCGAGAAGGATTTAATACTGATATCTGCAAATTGAGTTCCACTCACCGGGGCGCTTCCCTTGGGGCGAATCGTTGTTACTTGAGGAGAGATTTCTTTCTTCCAAAGGGGATTTGTAATAGCCTCTTTATCAAATTTCAACTCTGGATTATGAAAGGCAATCCACCCAGATTCCCACGAATTATTGCAAATAGGCATGATACTCATTGTCTTCTTATGGGCACGGGCTAGAGTACGAATACGTTGGGCATCAAGCATGAGTGCGAGAGTCGTAGCATGTACTTCATTCCTCGCCTGATAAGTGCTAAAAACAGAAGTAGAAAAATGGCCACTGAAAAGTAAAAAAAGGGCCACAAGGCCAATGACAGTAACGGCTTCAATCAGTGTAAAACCGCTAGTTAATTTACGGGAAGTTGATGTTTGCATGCGGGTAATTGATCCCAAATATAGTTAGAAGTTGGTTGAAGCGCGTTGAGTTCTTTCTCCCAGTGAAGGTCGAATATTTCACGCCAGGACATTTTGGAAATAGATTTATTCGTGGGTGATAGAGTGACAACTGCTTGTAATCGAGAGGATCCTAAAATCTGGTTACTTAACGGGTGAATCAGTTCGTGATGAACAGAAACACGGTAGCTTTTCTGAAGGGCAATCTTAGAAGTTCTCTTGTTACCTACATTTGTCATTTCCTCTATCTTGCAACACTGATCCCATGCTTGTGACGGTGTCTCGGGCAAACCTACTATGGCCAGACATTTTCCTAAATGCTCTTGTGCTTTATAAAAAATAATTTTTTCTTGCCAAGACTTCGCTAATTGATCAGATTGAATATGCATTTGTTCAATGAGGATTGTTCCCAAAAGACCTACTAGACTAATGAATCCAAGCGTAATAGGTAAAATAAAACCATGATTAGTGTTGAATGTTATTTTCATCAAATCCCATCAAAGTGATATCTGATTTTGAAGAGCAATTGACGTTTGGTACTGCCTTGATGATTGCATCGTGAGTTCAATGATCACAACACCGTCTTCTAGGTAAATGAGAAAGTCATCTACTCCAGTCAAAATACCGTCATTTTGTATTTGACCCTTGTTAGTCAAGCTTTGGCACATCAAGGTTCCAATCGCATTACTTTTATTACCTCGGAACTGGATAAAAAATCCAATCCGCGACAAACCTTGATGGGTTCTTTTATCGGTAATTTTTCTACCAACACAATCAAAATGACCATAAGTATCATGCTGAATAAGCATTGCATCCGTTTGGCGTCGGCCAGCGAGGTAGGATTGGGGAGCTGATATTTTTCCGACTTTATCGGTACTTAAGACGGCTTGTTGAAAAATCTCTATCCCTTGCATCGGCGATTTTTGAGACCGAGTAATCTGGGATTGATTCTTGATGATATTTTCAAACCCTGCTTGTTGAACGCTTCGTGTAATAATTTGCAAGACTTGCTCAACTTGAGCGATTTCCTCTCTTAATGTCCTCCCTTCGTAAATGCTCTTCTGTAAAATCGGTACCGCGTGGGTTAGGCCTGACATAACAATCGTCAAAAGACTAATTCCCAACATGAGTTCAACCATATTCATCGCGCACCCCTTTGTTTTAAATAAAATTCTTTTAAACGGATTTCTTCAGCCGAGGTGTGTTCTAAATGTTTAATAAACCTGACATAGAGCTGTTGATGATGCTGATGACTGGTGTGTAAATAATTGATACCCGCACCTAAACAAAATGAAATAATGACTAGGGCAGTGAGCAGTTCGATCAGAATAAATCCATGGTTCATGGATACTATTAAAGACGATAGGAGCGCTTTAGATAGGGCGTTTGTGCGTCAGATTTATCTCAAATTGATGTCAGAGATGTCTGACATCAATATTTTTCAAGATTGGTAGATGGTGGGATCGGATAAACCCGCTTCACTAAATCCGAGTTTTCTCAATCGACAAGATTCGCAAATACCGCAAGCTTGACCCTGCGCATTGGCTTGATAACAGGATACCGTCTTAGCGTAATCTACTCCTAGCGCCATACCCAATTGAATGATTTGTGATTTATGCAAATCAATAATGGGCGCATGCACTCTAATTGAGTGTTCTTCTACTCCGATACGGGTAGCTAAGTTTGCCATCGCTTCAAAAGAACGAACGTAGGCAGGGCGACAATCCGGATATCCCGAGTAATCTACCGCATTAGCTCCAAAGAAAATATCCTTACTCCCCAAAGCTTCCATCCAGCCCAGTGCGCAGGATAACAGGATGGTATTGCGAGCAGGAACATAGGTTACTGGAATTTCACCCTCGTTCTCGGGGTGGGGATTTGGCGTACCATTGATCGGTATCTCAATTTGAGAATCAGTCAGAGCTGATCCCCCAAAACGACGCAGGTCAAGGTCAATGATTTCATGCCTGAAAGCGCCGTAAGCTTTTGCCACATTGACTGCCGCATCCAGTTCAGAGGAATGCGTTTGACCGTAGCGAACAGAAAGGGCATAAGGTGTATAGCCCAAAGTTTTAATCAGTGCGAGTAGAGTGGCTGAGTCCAGGCCACCAGAGAGCAACAGAACCGCTGGATCGCCCTTTTTTTTAGGGGCAAACTGTTCAAATTGTTTCAGAACATCCATCTGTAATATTAGCTTTTCAAAATCGTTCGTTACTTGATTTTGCTCAGAGTGACCCGAGCTGTATCAGCTGATTTGCTCTCAGGAAAGTTTTTAATTAAGAGCTCAAGAGTCTTTCTAGCTTCCGTCTTCTGATTCGACTCTAAAAGGCAGTTAGCAATATTTAAGAGCGTTTGTGGGACACGCGGATGATCTGGAAAAACTTTAATCAGAGCATTCCCGGCTGCAATGGCTCCTTTATAGTCTTTGCTTGCATATTTGCTAACGGACAGCCAGTATTGAGCGACAGGCCAATAAGGACTATTGGGGTAAGCAGTGATAAATTGGGTTAATAGCCCCTCTGCTTTTACTGGACTACCATCTTTAAACTCAAGAAGAGCCTGGTCATACAATTCTTTTTCTGTAGGCTGAATTTTTCCTGTTACACCCTCAACTTCAATTTTGACAGGCTCCAGAAGTTTTATACGAGCATTGTGATCATTGAGACGATCATTCAGCTCACTGTAGTAAATTTTTAAATTACTTTTTTGATCATCTACCAATCTCTCGAGTTCCTCAATTCGGCCACGTAATTTTGCATTTTCCTGAACAGAGCGTTCAAAAGAATTAGTTAATTCAAAAATGGCTTTTTGATTATTTTTAACGGAGTCTGTGAGTACATTAATCTGCCTACGAGCATCATTGTCTTCAAAGATTGCCGCTTGAGTACTTTGGCAAACCAAAGTACTCAATACAGCAAAAGCCAAAAGAGGAGAGAACTTGAGACGAATCATAGGGCTCATTGATAGGCGATATCAGCGCGACGGTTATCTGCACGACCTGCTTCATCAGTATTGGGTGATTTTGGTTTTTCTTTACCAAAACTAACTGCTTCCATTTGTGCATCGGGCACACCGAGTAGGCTCAACATTTTACGGACTGATTCTGAACGTTTTTGACCTAAAGCTAAGTTGTATTCGCTTGTTCCTGAATCATCAGTATTTCCCTGAATCGAAATTCTATAATTTTTATTCGCCTTTAGAAATTTAGCGTGCGCTTCAATCAGTGCCTGATCTGAACTTTTTACTGTGTAACTATCAAAATTAAAATAAAAGCTCTTGTTATAAATAGGGCTTTTCGGATCATTCCAAGGCTGATTAGCAAATTTACTATCTACGCTTCCAGAACTGTTGCTACCATTTTTAGCATTCTCATCCACATCATCTAACTTCACTCCGGAGGAGCAAGCAGTGAGACCCACTGTAATGATAGCTAAGGCAAAAAACGCAAAACGACGCAGCGTAGCTTGATTCTTGAAAAAGAAATTTGTAGACATAATGGATTCCTTAAAAAATGTTTTATTGTAAAAAATACTGGGTAAAAAAATAATTACTTAATTTGGTTGAGATTATTGAAGGATTAGTTCATGAATGGGCCCCAAGCTGGCTCCCTAACATCTGAACCCGGAATACTTAATGTTTGTTTCACAGAGCCGTCAATCGAGACAGCTGCTAAGACATTACGACTACCGATTCGGGTAGCGTACAAAATGAATTTACCATTAGCTGCAAAAGACGGTGTCTCATCATAGTTTGTTTGAGTGAGTCCAATGACATCACCTGTTCTTAAGTCGAGTAACTGTAATTTATATCCACCGGATCTTGCGATATAAGCCAGAGATTTCCCATCAGGAGAGATCCTAGGACTGGTTGCATAACTGTGTTTAAAGGTGACTCGACTAGCATTACCAAACGTTTCACCATCACTACTCATGCGGTAAATTTGGGGAGAACCACCTCGATCACTCGTGAAATAAATAGATCTACCGTCTCTTGACCATTGGGGCTCAGTATCCACTGCCGATCCAGCTGTTAAGCGTTTTAGGTTAGAGCCATCTGCATTGAGGCTATAAATTTGCGTATTACCGTCACGAGACAGAGAAATCGCCAGTTTTGATCCGTCCGGCGACCAAGCAGGCGCACTGTTATTCCCTTTTTGATTGGCGAGGACGATGCGTTTACCAGTAGCTAATTCGTGCACATAAACAACTGGTTTTTTAGTTTCAAAAGAAACATAGGCAACATTTTTACCATCAGGTGACCATACTGGCGAAATGATCGGTTCAATACTAGTCAGAGCCACTCTAGAATTCTGACCGTCAGAATCAGAAATCATTAACTGATACTGCTTATTATTTTTTGTAATGTAGGACAGGCGGGTAGAAAAAATTCCACGCTCACCGGTTAAGCGCTGAACGATATCATCAGCAATGGCATGTCCAGCACGACGTAAATCCTGATTGCTCACTTGTACAGTGGTTCCACCTAGTGATTCTTTTTTTACAGTATCAAATAACCGGTAAGTAATTTCAAACATCCCACCAGCTAAAGGTTTAACATCACCAATTGCAAGCGCTTGAGCTCTTCTCGAAGACCAAAAAGATAAATCTGGATTGTCTGAAATGCCTTGAACTGTGCTACCGGGATCAATATTAAAAAACTTACCTGTATTGGCTAAATCGGACCGTACTACGTCGGTTACTTTCGTAGGCAGATTGCTCTCAGCCATAAAACTTGTAACTGCAATCGGGTACAAAGATTGCCCAACCCCTGAGATCTCAATTTGCATTTGCGCAAAACTTGGTAAAGAAATACCAAAAGAGGTACCAAAAATGACAAATAAATAGAGAGTGCTTAATGAAGCGCGCGTGGCTTTTACAAAACGATATTTTGACTTCAATAACTCCATTGAACCAACCCTCTCTTTTAACTCATTTTCTTTTGCTAATAGCTCAATTATTTTAGTGTCAACATGCATGGATAACACTCAGTAACCATTTTAACTGTCTTAAAAAAAAAAGAGTGAAAAAGCTTCATTTTGATTTGATTATTTTTTTAGTCTTTTGGCCTAAAAATTAATTGAATTTGCCTTGGAACTGCACCGTTATCATCCTTTGGAAGAGACCCTGCTAGCTCTAGAGCGCTTAAGACCGCTTTATCCCAGTCAGGTAGGCCACTTGATTTGACCATATTTTGTTTGATGATTCTGCCATCCGGTGCGAGTTCTACTTGAATCGTAACGGCTGGATTGCCAATTACGCCAGCTGGATTGAATGTGATTTTAGGTTTGATAAATTTTCTAACCTTATCAGCAAAACCTGGGGCATCGGTACCTCCGGTACCCACGCCTGAGCCAACTGTACCGCCACTACCACCACCCTCTGAGCCTGCTTGAGCGCGTAATTTTTCAATTCGGTCTAAACGGTCTTTTTCCGCATCGGCTTTCGCTTTGGCTGCTTTTGCCTCTTTTGCTGGATCCGTTGTTGGCTTCGGTTTGGTCGATTCTTTTACTTTTGGCGGCTCAACCTTTGGTGTCTCCGCTTTAGGCTTAGGTTTTTCAACCGGTTTTTCGATGGGTTTAAAAGTGAGGGGCGGTGGGACTGGCTTTTTTTCTACTTTAGGCTTTTCAGGCTTTGGCTCTTCTTTCTTCTTTTTGGTAACGATCTCTGCTTTTTCATCGTTATTAATAACCGGCTTTTCTAAAACTGGCTCTGGCTCAATTTGACGGGACGGGACAGGTGCATCCCATAATTCGACTTCGACACCCGCTGGAGTTGAGCTTGTACGCCAATTTAGACCCACCGCGAACATTAAAACGAGTAGGCTATGCGCTGCCAAACTGAGCAAAAAAGCTTTTTTGCCACCGGGTTCTCGAAGCTTCCAGCGCTGATTTGGGGAAGTTGTACGGTTAGCGGCAAGCATGATCTGGGGATTTCTTAAAAATCAATTACTTACCTTTGACGGCTAGACCAACTCGTTTAACCCCATTTTCTTTGAGGTTAGACATAACGTCCATTACTACTTCATATTTAATCGACTTATCAGCCGCAATGACCATGGGTTGATCAGGGTTTTTATCGGCAAGTTCCCTTGCAAAAGCCCCTAATTGGGCTTTGTTCAAGGTTTTAGTTGCTTGGCCATTTTCATTAATCTTGATTTCTTCACGCTCACTAATATTTAAGAAAATTGGCGGAAGTGGTTGCACCTTTGCGCCACCTACGCTAGGTAGGTTGACGACTCCAGGATTCACAAAGGGTGCCGTAACCATGAAAATTACGAGCAACACCAACATCACATCGATATAAGGTACGACGTTAATGTCGGACATTGCGCGGCGTTTGCCGCCTCTTGAACTACGCTGAATACTTGCCATTCGATTGCCGCTGAAGGATATTAGTAAATTCTTCGATAAAGGTCTCAAACCGAATTGCTAAACGGTCTACATCGGAAGCACTGCGATTATAAAAAACCACTGCAGGAATTGCTGCAAATAGGCCAATGGCCGTCGCTACTAGAGCCTCAGCAATACCAGGAGCAACACTCGCTAAAGTTGCTTGCTGCACATTGGCGAGACCCCTAAATGAGTTCATGATGCCCCATACAGTACCAAATAAACCAATATAAGGTGAAACCGATCCGACTGAGGCCAGAAAAGGCAGATTCGCCTCCAAGGCATCCATCTCGCGTTGATAAGCTGCTTTCATAGCGCGCCTAGCAGGATCAATATCTTTGCCTTTTAAGAACTCTTGCATCCCAGCTTGAAAAATTCTTTGTAAAGAGTTTGCATGCTTACCCTGATTTCTTTGGGCAGCTTCAAGTAATGTACTTAAATCTCCACCGGACCAAAAGTCTTTTTCAAACGCCTCAGTTTGGCGGCGCACGGCGCCTAAGGAGATGCCCTTACGAAAAATAATCGACCAAGATCCAATTGATAAACTGACTAAAAGGATAAGGATGAGTTGCACCACAATGCTGGCATGCATTACGAGGCTGATAATGGATAAATCTTCTTGTTGCGGCATAGGGAATCTTACAGAGAGTAATGTTTTTTATAAAAAAGTAACGCTTTGAATACATTTTGATACATGTTTAAA
Source organism: Burkholderiaceae bacterium (assembly GCA_947448305.1). GTDB lineage: Bacteria > Pseudomonadota > Gammaproteobacteria > Burkholderiales > Burkholderiaceae > Polynucleobacter. Next base: position 50,191 of record CANFME010000002.1, on the reverse strand, counting down.
AAAAGAATAATTACTAAATATTTTAAGCAACACAGGTTAAAAATCACTGAAATAATTTACTTTATCGAAAAACCACTAAAATAAAGGTCTTTTGTTGAACCGAAAAGTTTTATAAAGTTCTTCACATCCAATTTTAGCTTAAACCTCCAAGGAACCCAAACATGTTCGAAAGAAGTCACAACCTAGCCAAAACTGATCCTGCACTTTGGGCAGCAATCCAATCAGAAAATGGTCGCCAAGAAGCACATATCGAGTTAATCGCCTCTGAAAACTATACCTCACCTGCTGTATTAGAAGCACAGGGTTCGCAATTAACTAATAAATATGCTGAGGGTTATCCAGGCAAGCGTTACTACGGTGGTTGTGAGTTCGTCGATATTGCTGAGCAATTAGCCATCGATCGCCTCAAAGCTTTATACGGTGCTGACGCGGCTAACGTACAACCGCACTGTGGTGCCTCTGCTAATGAAGCCGTGTTTTTAGCCTTCTTAAAGCCAGGTGATACGATTTTGGGTATGAGTTTGGCCGAGGGTGGTCACTTAACCCATGGTATGGCTCTCAATATGAGCGGTAAATGGTTTAACAGTGTTCCTTACGGCTTAAATGCTCAGGAAGAAATTGACTATGATGCGATGGAGCGTCTTGCTCACGAACACAAGCCAAAATTGATTATTGCTGGTGCTTCTGCTTATTCGTTACATATTGATTTTGAGCGTTTTGCTAAAGTAGCTAAAGCAGTCGGTGCTATTTTTCTAGTGGATATGGCGCATTATTCAGGCTTAATTGCTGCTGGACTTTATCCCAATCCAGTACCTTATGCTGACATCGTTACTTCAACCACTCATAAGAGTTTACGTGGCCCAAGAGGCGGCATTATCCTAATGAAAGCGGAACACGAAAAAGCGATTAATTCAGCCATTTTCCCTGGTTTACAGGGCGGCCCTTTAATGCATGTGATTGCTGCTAAAGCGGTCGCATTTTTGGAAGCACAACAACCAGACTTTAAGGTCTATCAGCAACAAGTTTTAGACAATGCCGACGCGCTTGCTAAAGCTTTGGTCCAAAGAGGCTTAAGAATTGTTTCTGGTAAGACACAGTCCCATGTGATGTTGGTTGATTTACGCGCTAAGAAGATTACTGGTAAGGAAGCAGAGCGTATTTTAGGTCTCGCGCACATTACCGTGAATAAAAACGCGATTCCTAATGACCCAGAAAAGCCATTTGTCACAAGTGGTATTCGTTTAGGTTCACCAGCGATGACTACGCGAGGCTTTAAAGTGCCTGAAGCGATTCAGGTAGGCAATTGGATTGCTGATATTTTAGATCAGCCAGAAAGTACAGAAACAATCGACCGAGTCCGCTCTGAAGTTGAAGCACTCACCAAGCGTTTCCCAGTCTACGGAGCATAATTTAATCTAATGCACTGCCCATTCTGTCCTAATGAAGAGACCCAAGTACTCGATTCTAGAGTTTCTGAGGACGGACGGGCAGTTCGCCGTAGGCGCCGTTGCGAAAAGTGCGATAAACGTTTTACCACCTATGAGCGTATTGAACTGACCATGCCAACTTTAGTCAAAAAAGATGGCAGTCGTGTGGAGTACAGTCGCGATAAAATTCTAAGTTCGATGCGCCTAGCCCTTCGGAAAAGACCAGTCTCATCTGAGGCCGTTGACGCAGCCATCGCTCAATTAGAAGAGCGCGTGATTAGTTTGGGTGAAAAAGAAATACCAACTTCTCGGATTGGCGAACTCGTGATGCGTGAACTCAAAAAACTCGACAAAGTCGCTTACATCCGTTTCGCCTCGGTTTACCGAAGCTTTGAGGATATCGAATCGTTTGAGTCAGCCCTCAAAGAGTTGCGTTAATTCTTACTAAATAAGCCTTCCAAAAACTGAGCAATTTTTTGCGTAGCAATTTTCGTTGCCTCAACATCGGATCCTACATGCGGGTTTCTTTCAACACAAGCATCGGTGTATTGAAATAACTTCCCTGTTGCCAGGTTGATGAGTTGTCCGGGAGACTCTTCCTTGATTTTGCAACTCCGGACTGTCTGCGCATTGACTGATGGTACAGGAGGATTTTTACCAATCGGGGAGTCAAATGCATGGGGTCCGAACGGATATTCATTTAACTGCACGTCTTGATTCTTAGCTTTTAAGCGTTCAACATAGGCCCGACAAGGCACAATCGGATTGTAATCATCAGCAATGCCGTGGTGCAGTCGAATTGGTTTGCCGGTGGTTGCATCGTCGCCAATATATTGTGTCGAGCAATCGGCATAAAAAGGGATGTAAGCTGCAAATTCGATACCGCTTTGGTTCCACAATTGATGGAATCTTTGATTACTCGCAAAGAGTGTAGCTTGACCACCGCGAGAAAAGCCCATCAAAACAATTTTTTTAGGATCAATTTGTGGATTGGATTTTAAAATATCGAGGATCCGGTAGGTGTCCAGAATCATATTGAGGCGACCTAACTGCGCTTGATTAGGACCTAATACTTTGAGACCTCTACCCGTGAAACTATCTAAATTAAAGGTGGCATAACCTTGGGCCAAAAATGTGTTTGACCAGTAATCCAGATTGGCACCAATACCACTTGAGCCATGAACCAAAACCACTACGGGTAACTTACTAGAAATCTTTGTTGGATTCGGTGGATAACGTAAAATGCCGCCAACGGTTACCGCTTTGCCCTGGTGATCACCTTGCAAAAACTGGGAGTCGCTAATCGTTAAACTCGGTATGGAGTAAATTTCGGAACGGGATGAGACACCGTAACCAGGAGGAGCAACACTTAGTTCTTGAGCATTGGTTTGACTCAAACCGCTACAAAGTAAACCAAAGATAAATAGGAATTTTTTCATTAACTTAGGGCGTTAAAAACTTTTGTTGTAATTTCTTCAACCGATCCAGTACCGGATATCTGGCGATAATTTGGTGGAGAAATCTGGGCAGAGGTATCGCCATTTTTAGCCCATGTTGAATAATATTCAACTAATGGCTTAGTTTGCTGATCATAGACCTCAAGGCGCTTACGCACCGTTGCTTCTTTGTCGTCTTCCCGTTGAATGAGTTCTTCACCAGTTTCGTCATCGATGTTTTCAACTTTAGGGGGATTAAAACGGGTATGGTAGGTTCTGCCAGAAGCAATGTGGACACGACGTCCACTCATACGCTCAATAATCGCTTCAAACGGCACATCAATCTCAAGCACATAGTCAATGGGTACACTCGCATCTTTCATCGCCTGAGCTTGGGGAATCGTTCTTGGAAAACCATCAAATAGGTAACCATTAATACAATCGGGTTGCGTTAAGCGATCTTTAACAAGACCGATGATGATATCGTCTGAAACCAGCCCACCAGCATCCATCACTTTTTTTGCTGCAATACCCATCGGGGTGCCCGCTTTGACAGCAGCACGAAGCATATCTCCTGTTGAAATCTGGGGGATACCAAATTTCTCGCAAATAAACTTTGCTTGCGTTCCCTTACCTGCACCGGGGGCACCTAACAAAATTAATCTCATGTTAATTCCTCTTTGATTGCAATAATGACCGTATTAACTAGAAATCTTACTAATATTGCTCCATTCTAGTCGAGCTTTTTCTAAATCCTCATAGGTATCTACACCGAGAGGAGGCATTTTTGCTGAAATTTCTACAGCAATTGAATAGCCATACCATAAAGCCCTCAGTTGCTCTAACGCTTCCCATTTTTCTATGGGGGCGGGAGCTAATTGCGCAAAAGCCTTTAGGAAGTGCGCCTGATAAGCATAAATCCCAATATGACGTAGGCATCGTACCGAATCTGCAACAGAGTTGGCATCACGCTGAAAAGGAATTGCTGCCCTAGAAAAATATAAGGCTTCACCTTTTTGATTTTGTACGATTTTTACAACATTGGGATTATTAATATCAATTATATCGGTAAGGGGAACGCCAGCAGTCGCAATGGCGCACTGAGGATTATTTTGTAATGAGTTGGCAACTAAATTAATGAGTTCAGGCGGGATAAACGGCTCATCGCCTTGCACATTCACCACAATCTCTTGATCTGCCAGTCCAAGTATCGTGACGACCTCACTTAAACGATCTGTTCCCGTTGGGTGAGTGGGTTTAGTTAAGATGACTTCAAAGGGGAAGTCTCGACAGGCGCTTTCGATCTCCACTGAATCGGTGGCAATCACAATACTCTGCGCCAAACTTTTTTGCGCTTGCTGTGCAACCCTAATGACCATTGGGGCGCCACCAATATCTGCAAGTGGCTTATTAGGCAACCGAGTGGATGCCATACGAGCTGGGATGATCACACGAAATGGGGTGGGCATGAAGTAGAAAAGAAACTAAAAAGTAATGAAGTTTAAAAAAGTATTAGCTCAAACTAGGTGCAATTTGTCTTGCCTGATCGATGAGCATCACTGGAATGTTATCTTTCACAGAATAAGCCAGCTTGTCGAGATCACAAATTAATTCTGAGTTACTCTCATCAAAGCGCAGCGATCCCTTACAGTTCGGGCAAACCAAAATATTCAAAAAACGTTTTTCCATCGCTTTACTCTTTCCTAGAGAATTTTATTGACTACGTTGCAAGACAGCAGTGATCCACTTTAACAGTGCATCACTGAGGGTGGCCTCAAGAGGAACTACCCAAACCCTAGAGTCTAACCAAGCATTACATTTTACGGCATCTTTCTCCGTAATTAATAAGAGTGGGTAGGTATCGACTGGAAATTGGCTAAATGGATTCGATTTAAAATCAGCATGATCGGGTAGCCCCACTCCTTTAAGATTGGGAAAGAATTCTCTTAAAGGCCCAAAGAACTTCTCCGGAAAGGCGATGCCAGCAATCGCAGCAACCCTTTTATCCCCCTGATGAACCGCCATCCAATCGGCTAGTTGATTCAAGGACTTTGGTGCAGAGTCCATTGTCGAAGCCAAATTATGCGGATGCAAGGGATACGCTAAGCCCATTTGGCTGAGTACCGTCTGAGCTTGATTGGTATCGAAGATCGGTGTCAGACTACCCTGGTAGAGTTTTCCATCATACTGTTGAGAACCTTGTTGAACGAGTTCAAGCGTCAGGTCTCTAGGTCTTGCACCTCCCTCACGTAGTGGTCCTGCGGGCAATAAAAAGCCATTTCCATTGCCCCGCACATCCTGAACCACTATTTCGATATCTCGCCCACCTTCTCTGGCAGATTTTCTGCTCATTGCATAATGCTGTAGGCCATCATCACTAATCAGAACATCGCACTGCGGGTGCTTCTGTAATAAGCTCAGCGCTGTTTTGGCTCGGCTCTTACCTACCCAAAGTGGAATCTTGAGTGAGGCTAATTGCTTTGCAATCAAGACCGGCTCATCGCCAACTTCCTGTGCAGTGTGTGAGTCGAGCACTAGTTGACTAGTGTCTTCTTGATCGCTGGTTGCGCGGTAAGCCCTAGCAATCACACCGGGTTTAAAACCATAAAAATGAAGTGCTTTAGCAAGTGCAATCACGATAGGCGTTTTACCCGTTCCACCGACGCGAATATTACCAACAATAATGATTGGGACGGGGAGGGTTGTAGCTGAGAAAATGCCTAATTGATAAGCCAATTTTCGACACCAAATAATCAGTCCATAAAGACAGGCAAGTGGCAATAAAAGCCAACTTATTACATTGGCTGATTCCCAAAAGCGAGGTGCATGAAGATTCATAATGAATGACTTGAAAACTTTCAGCAGATTAAGGTTAGATTATTTCTTTGATTTCGCAGGGTTGATATCCTGAGTAGCAAATACCACTTGAGTAATATTAGCCTGACCTGCTAATTCTAGAACAAACATCACCGATTGGTGCGAAGCTTTAGCATCAGCAGATATAACTATTCTGCCATTAGTTCGTTCGGGCAGACTTAAAGGACTTGCGTCTGTGTTTTGTGGGATATCCCATTGCTTAGCAATTTGATCCATTTTTGCACCCAATTGATCGATATCGATCGTTACCCCATTGATGGCATAGCGCCCCTCTTTACTAATGGCAATCTTCATTTCTTTGACAACAGACTTACTTGTGGAACCTTGGGCGGTTGGTAAATTGATCGAAAGTTGCTGATATTGCGTAAAGGTAGTCGAAATCATTAAAAAAATTAAGATTACTAATAAAACATCAATAAATGGGATTAAGTTGATTTCAGGGGGCGTTTGCATCAGAGAAACTTCGTCAGTTTGCCCCAGCGTAGAATCAAGGAGTGGTCGATGTGATAACACGTTGGACTCTTACTTTTGTTCTTTAATTGTCAAAATTGGCTTTGATGAACAAGCGGGTTGCCTCATTTAACTCGTCTTGGCGGTTATTTGCCATACCGCGTAAAAAACGCCAACCAGCAATCGCAGGAATAGCAATCAGTAAACCAAAGGCTGTGTTGTAAAGAGCCATCGAAATCCCCTGTGCTAGCTGCGTTGGGTTACTTGTACCCCCTTGGCTCGCGAAAATTTCAATCATGCCTAAAACAGTCCCAAATAACCCCATTAAAGGCGCTAAAGTTGCGATGGTAGCTAGGGCATTGAGGTATTTATTGAGTTCCTTGATGCAAGGTCCCGCTACTTCGCGCATGGCATCAAGACACTTTAACTGATCTTGACCCAGAGAAATCGAATTCAAACCAGCCACCAATATTTTTCCTAAGATGGACTTTGCGCCCAGTTCTGTGATTTGAACTGAATTCGATCGATGCTGATCATTAACTCTAATTGCTAAAGTAAGTGCTTGCTCCAGTGCAATTTTTGGCGATATGCGGCTTTTTTGTAAAAACCAGGTGCGCTCGAGCAAGATTGCAAGCCCTATAATAGAAATCAAGAGAAGAGGCCAAATGGGCCAGCCGGTTGCGAAAATAATTGTTAACATATCGATACTTTACATGATTTGCCTGTGGATAACCCTGTGCAAAACTTTTAAAAATAAAAAAATTAGTTGTTGAATTATCGAGAAAACCCTGTTAGGGTTTATCATAATAATTAAATAAAGTTATTTTAAAACAATGACTTATGTATTTTGTTCTAATTATTGGTATAAGTTAACTATTGACACATAGACCTAGATTAAGCCTGTGGACATTTATTCCCTTCAAACCCTTTTAAAGATTAGATTGCTTGGTAAAAAGCTTGGAAAATAATAACAAAATCCTTAGTGTTGGCGAATTCAACCAATTATTATCAGACTTTATTACGACAAATTTTGATACTGTATGGGTTAGGGGGGAGTTGTCGAATTTTAAAAGTTATCCTAGCGGGCACTGGTATTTCAAGTTAAAAGATGAGTCGGGTCAGATTAACGGCGTGATGTTTCGTGGTCGTAATGCCAGCGTCGATTTCACACCAAAAGACGGTGACCAAATTGAAATAGGTGCCCAAGTCAACTTTTATGCACCTCGGGGTGAAATTAACCTCAATGTCCAGGTTATGCGTAAAGCTGGAGCAGGGGTCTTATTTGAATCTTTTTTAAAGTTAAAACAAAAATTAGAGTTAGAGGGATTATTTAGCCCCAGTAATAAAAAACCTATCCCTAAAATACCTAGGGCAATTGGGATTATTACCTCAAGCCAAGCGGCTGCCCTTAAAGATGTTTTAACGACCCTGGAGCGTCGCGCGAGTTTTATACCGATTGTTTTATACCCAAGCTTAGTGCAGGGAAGCGAAGCCCCAGCGAACCTCATCAAGGCCTTAAAACGAGCCCAAACTGCGAATGAGGTAGATGTGATTCTTCTCGTTAGAGGGGGTGGCAGCATTGAAGATTTATGGGCGTTTAATGATGAGACCTTAGCGCGACTGATTGCAAACAGTGCGATCCCGATTATTTCGGGGGTCGGCCATGAAACAGACTTTACGATTGCAGACTTTGTGGCGGATCTGCGTGCACCTACTCCGACTGCTGCCGCTGAAATGGCAGCTCCTGACAGTTTAGAACTCCTCAGAAACCTAGAAAATTTAAGTAATCGGATTCAACGGATGGCGAAAACGCGTCTCGAATCAGAAGCGCAACGTCTAGATCATCTGGTCTTGCGACTGAACCATGCGATTCCTAATCCTGAGCAAATGCGCCAACAACAGGTACTTTTAAATAATCGTTTGAACCGTGCACTGATTGAAAAAATGCGATCCTCAAAGCAGCAGCTAAATTATTTACAAACTCGACTCGATGCAATTAGCCCTGCAAAACGGCTCAATAATGAATATCAAGTCCTTGAAAAATACCAACATCGTATTCAGTTAAGCATGCAGGGGCGGTTTCAAAGGGAGTTTTCGAAAGCTCAATATTTAAAAATGCAATTAGAAACCCTCAGTCCCAACCGGACTTTGGAGCGAGGATACTCCTTGGTATTGGAAGATGGCAAACCCTTGAGTAATCCGCAGCAGTTAAAAGTAAAACACCAATACACCATCGAAATGGCCCTTGGTAGTGCGCAAGTTCAGATGACCGAGATTAGCGTTGTGAGCAAAAATAGTGAATAAAAATCAGTAAATGAGATAAAAAAATGAAGCGGTTTATGAAAGTGTCAAGAAATCGTCTTACAATCCTATTACAACGAATTTATTGAATTTTGAAATTTGACTTAAATAACCCTAGGAGATCTTATGGAACACGCATTACCACAACTACCTTATGCATTAGACGCTTTAGCACCCCATATTTCAAAAGAAACTTTAGAGTTTCACTATGGCAAGCATCACCAAACTTATGTAACAAACCTCAATAACCTCCAAAAAGGTACTGAGTTCGAAAACATGGGTTTAGAAGAAATCGTTAAGAAATCATCTGGTGGTGTTTTCAACAATGCTGCTCAAGTTTGGAACCACACTTTTTACTGGATGGGTTTAACTCCAACAGGTAGCGGTGCTCCTACTGGTGCATTAGCAGACGCAATCAATGCTAAATGGGGTTCTTTTGACAAGTTTAAAGAAGAATTTACTAAATGTGCTGTTGGTACATTTGGTTCAGGTTGGGCTTGGTTAGTGAAAAAAGCAGACGGTTCATTAGATTTAGTTTCTACTAGCAACGCTGCTACACCACTCACAACGGATGCAAAAGCATTGTTAACTTGTGACGTTTGGGAACATGCTTATTATGTGGATTACCGTAATGCACGTCCAAAATATGTTGAGTCATTTTGGAATCTCGTGAACTGGGATTTTGTTGCAGCAAACTTTGCTTAAGTAAAGTTAAGTACATAACTGACTTATTTAGTTTGACATGAAGTATTGGATGCGAATCTAAAGTCACAGAAGTAAAAAAAATAGTAGTAAAAAAAGGATTGTCGATAAATTTCGGCAGTCCTTTTTTGTTTTTAAAGTCACTCATATTTAGGTTTAATTGCCAAGGTTATTAAAAAAATTAATGACGCAAAATGGCGGATATGATAAATTAAGATACAAATTATGTGAAAAATCCGTAATTAATGATGTTAAATTAAGGAATTGCGTATGTTAATTGAATTTGGCGTAGCAAACTATCGATCTATTTTGGGTAAACAAACCCTCAGTTTAGTGGCCGGGGCTGGTAATGATCACGAGCAAAAAAATGTGATGCATTGTGAAGGTAATCCAGATAGACTTTTAAGGTCTGCTGCAATCTATGGGCCAAATGCCGCTGGGAAGAGTAATTTATTAAAAGCAATCTCGTTACTTCAATGGTTGATATTACACACAGCATCTTCTCAAGAAGGAGTGCAAATCTCAGGAATTGTTCCCTTCTTATTGGATAAAGATTCCCCACTAGCACCAACAGAATTGAATATGGTTTTTGTTGCAGATGATGGAGTGAAGTATGAATATTTCGTTTCTGCAACTTCCAAATTGATTTACAAAGAATGGCTTGTGGCCTATCCCAATAATCGCCCACAAAGGTGGTTTGAGAGAGAATTAAATCCTGTTTCAAAAAAATACAATTGGTGGTTTGGCACGAAGTTTAAAGGGGATAAGGCTGAGAAAAAGGTATGGAGTGAGTTTACGCGAGGTAATGCACTCTTCTTTTCAACTGCTATTCAATTGAATAACGAGCAATTAAAGCCAGCATTTAATTGGATTGCGAATAAGTTAATTGTGGTTTCTTCTGGAATACCAATTGACCCTCTTTTAAGTATTGATTTAATTAAACTAAATGAAGAAGGTAAGATATTAGATTATTTAAAAGCAGCAGATATTGGTATAGATGGAATCAGAATTCAGGAAGATGAACATCAAACACCAGTGTTTCAAGTAATGATGAATAACTCTTCGAAATTACCTTCTAGAACGAGTCTAAGCAATGGATTTAATCCATTGGAGAGCCAAACTTCTAAATTCATTAGTATTCTTACTGACCATATTGCAAATAACAACTCCATTGTCCATTTTTCACTAGAGGATGAGTCAGAGGGGACTAAAAAGTTATTTAACTTAACTGGCGGATGGATTAGATCATTGGAGTGGGGAGCTACTCTCTTAGTCGATGAATTAGAAAGTAGTCTGCACACTTACATTAGTAAATTTTTAGTGGGATTGTTTCATGGCTCAAAAAATATCAATAATGCCCAGCTCATTTTTACAACACATGACACTAATTTATTGGATACCAATTTATTGAGGCGTGATCAGATTTGGTTTGTTGAAAAAAATCCAAATAAAGCAACGGAACTATATTCTTTACTTGAATATAAGCCGAGAAAAGATGAAGTAATTGAACGTGGTTATCTCAAGGGAAGATACGGCGCAATACCATTTGTTAGGGAATTTTAGTTCCACAAAAAAGAATTTCAGTTATTCGTAAAAGTAAGGGATTTAGAAGAAAAGATAGCATTCGAGAGACCTCACTAACAATGCTAATTGTTTGTGAGGGATTGACTGAAGAGCTATATTTTAAAAACTTAAGAAGTCTTTTGAGTTTAAAAACAACCGAAATTGTTATTGCTGATAATAAAAAAGATTCTGCACCAATTAATCTCGTTAAAAAAGCTGAAGAATTACATTATCGAGACGATGGTTATGACAATATATTTTGTGTATTCGACAAAGATCAACACCAATCATTTCATGCAGCAAGATCTAAAATACGAAAATTATCGAGTCAGAAAAGAATGCCGATACCAATAGAAGAAGCTGTTAGTATCCCTTGCTTCGAGTTTTGGGTTTTGTTACATTTTAAAAAAACAGATATGGCGTTTAAGTCATCACATGAAATTATTGAATTATTAAGTAAAAATCGACATATCAAACACTATAGAAAATGCGATGTAGTCTTAATGAAAACATTAATGGAAAAAGTCGATATTGCCTTACAAAATGCAATTTGGTTAGAAAATCTAGGTCATATTCAAAATGAAAATCCGATGACCAGCGTCCACAAGTTAGTTCAAAAAATGAAGGATTTTAAGCTAAATTTCAACCGTAAAAATAGACTGAAGACACTTAGGGTAAATTAATCGGTTCTTGGCTCAGTAATACGCCGAACTTTTCTAAAACAGTCTGTTTAATGTAATTTGCTAATTCCAACATTTCAGATCCTTTTGCAGCCCCATAATTCACGAGGACCAAGGCTTGTTTTTCATAAACACCACAATCACCAACTCGGTAACCTTTTAGCCCGCATTGATCAATTAACCAACCTGCAGCTAATTTAAATTGTTTTTCACCCAAGAGCTCAGGTGCTGGATAACTAACTAGACCCGTAAATTTTTCTTTTAATTGGGTATAGGTTGCCAAATCAACGATAGGGTTATGGAAAAAACTACCCGCATTACCAAGTAATGTTGGATCAGGTAATTTTATTGATCGTATCGTCACCACCGCATCAAAAATTTCTTGGGCAGAGGGGGACTTATTATCTAGGAAGTAGTTTGCTAGTTCAGCATAACTTAAATTGGCTTGCCATTTTTTTGGAATAGCAAAACGAACTTGGGTAACAACATATGCTTGTAGGTCGCGTTTAAAAATGCTGTCACGGTAAGCAAATTGACAGTCAGCTTTGGGAATGACTTGCCAGTTTTGCGATGGATTACGTTCGTTTTCAGGAATCGATTGGGTACTTAGCAATGATTTGGTATCCAGCACCTCCACAGAATCAATCATTGAAGTTGCTTCGGCACCGTAAGCACCAATATTTTGAATCGGGGCTGCCCCTGTTGTTCCGGGGATTAATGCTAAATTTTCTAGCCCAAGGTAACCCTCTTCAACCGTCCATCTTACAAAATCATGCCAATTTTCACCTGCTCCACAATCAATATAAAAATGCGTAGCTGATTCAGAGACAAGTTTTTTGCCTAATATAGACATATGGATCGTGAGTCCTGGTAAAAAATCTTGTAACACGACATTACTGCCGCTCCCAAGGACCTGCCATGGAATTTTTTTCTGAGTGGCAAATTCAATTGCATTGGATAATTCGAGCTCATTTTCTACGCTGACAAAATATTCGGCGTAGGACAAAAAACCAAAAGAATTTAGTTTTTGAAGAGAAAAATTGGATTGAATTTGCACAAAAGGTATTATTACTTATTAAATGATGAATAGGAGAAATTAATGCCCTCTTTTGATGTGGTTTGCGAACCAGACATGATTGAAGTGAAAAATGCTTTAGAACAAGCGAATAAAGAAATTAGTACGCGCTTCGACTTTAAAGGCTCAGACGCAAGAGTTGAAATGAAAGAACAGCAATTAACGATGTTTGCTGATGATGACTTCAAAATTGCCCAGGTGAAAGATGTCTTAATTAATAAAATGGCGAAACGCAATGTCGACGTGCGCTTTTTAACCGACGGTAAGAAAGAAAAGATTTCAGGCGATAAGGTTAAACAATTCATCGATATCCAAAAAGGTATTAATGGTGATTTAGCAAAGAAAATTGTGCGCATTATTAAAGATAGCAAAATTAAAGTGCAAGCCAGTATTCAAGGCGATGCAGTAAGGGTCACTGGCACTAAACGTGATGATTTACAAGCAACCATGGCACTACTGCGTAAAGATGTTCCTGAGTCACCTCTAAACTTTAATAATTTTAGAGATTAATTCTGTAATGACCTAGAGTTCTTTACCAAAAGAACTCTTCTAGGAAGACTGCACTAAGGCAATCCAAAATGGCATGGTGAAGGCTGCGCCAATCGTCATCAATGAAATCGTCAATGAGACAATGGGACCGTTACCACCCATCCGGGTTGCCATCACAAAAGCACTCGTGGCAGTAGGTACGCAGGCAATTACGACCGCTGTCGTGAGCTGAGGTTTTGGTAAGTGTAATACATAATGACCAACGGTAAAAACAAACAATGGAAAGATGACTAACTTAAGGATAGTCCAAAAGAAGACGAGGGCCATGTCTTTTTTGGCACTAACCCAAGTCAAGCTAGCGCCTACCGTCATCAAACCAATAGTAATGGAAGCACTCCCCATGCGTTGCAAATTCGAGTGAATAAAATCAGGTAACCGTATATTACATAAATTGATGAATAAGCCAAACACCGTCGCAATCACGAATGGATTTTTGATCAGCTCCAGCAACACACTTCTTTGAGAATTTCTAGATAAAGAAATAATCGATAAGGCGTTCGATAAGGGCACAAGACTTGCTACGGCGATGGCCATCAGTGCCAAGCCATCCTCTCCGCCAAGACGCAGTGCTACCGCAAAGGCGATAAAGGTATTGAATCTGAAAGTCGTCTGAATCCCTGAATGGTGGCTTACTGGATCCGGTTGCCAAATCCATTTGGCACTATAAGCGATGAGGGCCATGGATATCATGCCAACAGCGAGCAGCAATAACATTGGGACATTGTCTTCCCAAACTAATTTGGCTCGACTTGCTGAAGCAATTAAAAGGGCTGGAAATAAAATCCAATACACAATCTTTTCAAGGGCAACCCAAATTTCACGATTTAAAAAAGTAAAACGATTTAATCCCCAGGCAAAGATCATTAGAATAAAATCAGGAAGTAAAATAAGGGCTGTATTCAAGGTATTTGATTTGTTGGACTATTCGTCCAGTAAATGTCTCGTTATGTCTAGTTAAGCTTTTTTCGATTACTTCGAAGAAAGCTTCGAAGGATTATTTAATATTTTTTTACGTTTATTTTTAAGTCGGATTTGAAAATACTGTGGTGATGACAAACGAAGCAATCAATCAATCCATTTCAACAAAAAATAATACTTCGACTATTTTAAGGCAAAGTCTGGATGAGATAACCTATTTCATTGATTCCTTATGGTTAGAAAATGGTTTGTCTAAGAATACCTTAAGCGCTTATCGAAGTGATTTAGAGATTTTTGCCAACTGGTTGTCTACAACTCATCAAAAGTCGATTCTAGAAACAACTCAAGTAGAACTTACTGGCTTTATGGCAGCAAAGCGCGCTGACAAAGCGAGTTCTGCTAATCGTCGCTTGACCGTATTTAAACGTTTTTTCAGGTACTGTATCCGCCAAAATAAATTAAAAGAAGATCCTTGTTTATATCTTCGTCAGGCCAAACAGCTCATGCGTTTACCCGTGAGTTTGTCAGAAAAGCAAATTGATAATTTATTACTTGCCCCTAATGTGGAAGACCCATTGGGACTGCGTGATCGAGCGATGTTAGAGCTGATGTATGCCAGTGGACTTCGCGTCTCAGAAATCATTATGATTAAGTTTTTACATTTAAGACTTGGTGAAGGGGTCTTACATATTGTCAGTGGTAAAGGCAATAAAGAGCGTTTGGTACCTTTTGGTGCTCAAGCGGCTAATTGGATTCAACGTTATGTAGATGAGGCACGGGCTGGTATTTTGGGCAATCAAACCAGTGATTATTTGTTTGTCGGTAGATACACCGGGGAGCATCTGTCTCGTCAAGCATTTTGGTACATGATTAAGCGTTATGCCATCATCGCTGGCATTGAGGGACATTTGTCTCCTCACACCCTAAGACATGCTTTTGCTACACATTTATTAAATCACGGAGCTGATTTGCGGGTAGTACAGTTATTATTAGGTCATGCCGATATTTCTACAACGCAAATTTATACCCATGTAGCGCGCGAGAGACTTAAAAATATTCATCAACATCACCACCCAAGAGGGTAGTTTTATGACAACAGAAATGCAAACCATGTTTTTATCCGTAACTTTAATTTTAGGTGCTTATTTACTAGGTTCTATTTCCTTTGCTGTCGTTGTCAGTAAATGTATGCAATTGCCAGATCCACATAGTTATGGCTCGGGTAATCCTGGTGCAACCAATGTTTTAAGAACTGGAAATAAAAAAGCTGCCATCCTGACTTTGCTGGGAGATTCATTAAAAGGATTGATTGCGGTAGTGCTTGCGCGTTACTTTTTACAAAATGGTACTCAAGTTGAATGGGCCTTACCGGCTGTGATTGTGGCCGTATTTATTGGCCATCTTTATCCAATTTTTCATGGCTTTAAGGGCGGTAAAGGTGTCGCTACTGCCTGCGGAATTTTATTTGGTATTAACTTTATCTTAGGCCTGGCAACCTTATCTACTTGGTTGATCATTGCCTTTTTCTTTAGGTATTCTTCCCTAGCTGCCCTATCAGCTGCAGTCTTTGCCCCTTTTTACGCTGCTTTACTATTTGGTTTTGCACCTGTTTGCACAGCCATTTTATTAGTAGGGGTATTACTTACTTGGCGACATCGCCAAAATATCATTAATTTACTCAATGGCACAGAGTCGAGGATTGGTAAAAAAAAATGAGGCGTTAAGCGTTCATTTGTCGTTTATTGTCTCGTACTGAAAGATTTCTCAAATGCTGATAAAGTCATAACTCAGCAAACAACTAAGTTAAAACAAAGTTTAAACTGAGCAATATTCGATGAGCCGAAAGCAATGGTTTGTTCATTGATAGTTAATAAACAAAATTTTAAAAAATATGACTACAAAATCCAGCAAGAAGGCATTATCTAAAGAATCGATTGGTATCCCAGTCTCTGAAAAAATTCGAGAAAAATTAGTTAAAGCAAAACAACGGTTTCATGCGAACGATAACATTTCCGAGTTTTTAGAGCCTGGTGATCAAGACCTTCTGTTGTCAGAGGTCGCAGAAAAAATGAAGGGTGTGTTGGAAAGTTTAGTGATCGATACCGTTAGTGACCACAACACGCAAGATACAGCAAGGCGCGTAGCAAAAATGTTTCTTAAAGAAGTCTTTGCGGGGCGTTATGAACAAATGCCACGAATTACCGATTTTCCGAACGTCTCACATTTAAATGAATTAATGGTAATTGGGCCAATCACAGTAAGAAGCGCTTGTTCACATCATTTGTGTCCCATCATGGGTAAAGTGTGGATTGGTGTTTTACCAAATAAAGACAGTAATTTAATCGGTTTATCCAAATACTCCAGAATTGCTGAATGGATTATGAGTCGTCCACAAATTCAGGAAGAAGCTGTGATTCAGTTAGCGGATCTTTTAGAAGAAAAAATTAAGCCGATTGGTTTAGCGGTGGTGATGGATGCTGATCACTTCTGTATGCAGTGGCGCGGTGTTAAGGATGCAGATTCCAAAATGCTCAATAGTGTCATGCGTGGGCTCTTTTTAAATGACTTTAATTTGCGTCGCGAATTCCTCTCTTTCCTAGGCAGTCGCTATAAATAGACCGAGCTTCATTTAGGAAATTTTGAATTTATACGGGATGGGAAATAGCCAAAGCAAGGGTTTACACTCACTCTGAAGTGAATTGAGAATCATTATCATTTAAAAGTCTATTTAAATCAGTTGGTTATGATTAAAAAAACAGAGTTAAATATTTCAATTATCCTTACGTTGTTGTCTAATTTAATTTGAAAGGGAACTCTAATGAAAGCAAGTCGTCGCCAATTTATTATTTTGTCTGCAACCGGTTTAGCTGCTGCAACAGCAGGTCAAACATTCGCTGCGGATCCAATGGTAGCTGAAACAGATCCCCAAGCTGTAGGACTTGGTTATAAAGCAGATAGTTCCAAAGTTGATAAAGCAAAATATCCTAAACATGCTGCTACTCAATTTTGCAGTGGTTGCGCATTGTATAAGGGCGCTGCTGGATCTGCTGCTGGTGGATGTCAAATTTTTGCTGGTAAGCAAGTCTCTGGTAAGGGCTGGTGTAGTGCCTTCGCACCAAAGGCTTAATCACTAAAAAATTTAATCAATAGTGATGGTTCGAGATAATCCGAGTTATCTCTAAGGTTTAGTTAAAAGGAGTCCTTAAAGGACTCCTTTTTTATTTCTAATTCATTTCGAATCTCACCACAATCCTGAGTAGGAATGTTGTTTTGGTCATTGAAAGAAGTAAGTCTTGAAAAAAAATCTTACAAATTGGTTAAACTTTGAATAATTGAATTCAAAAGGACGCTAATGTTAATTAATTGTGTTGCATATGAAAATGGTCTCAAAATTGCAGAAATGCCAATTGATCAAATTAGTGACTATTTAGCTAAACCTGGTGTCTTTGTTTGGGTTGCCTTATTCGAACCTTCAATAGAAGAACTAGCAGTGATGCAAGCGGAATTTCAGTTACATGATCTCGCTATTTTGGATGTGGTGCATGGTCATCAACGGCCTAAAACTGAAGAATACGGCGATGTCATTTTTTCAGTAGTCCAAATGGTTACAACGCAAGCCAATAAGAGTTTAAAAGTGGGTGAGTTAGATATTTTTACTGGATCCAATTTTATTCTGTCTATCCGCTCTCGAAGCGATAAAGCACTCCTGGGAGTTCGGGCTAGATGTGAACAGGATCCTCATTTACTTGCCTTGGGGCCAGCTTACGTCTTGTATGCGCTCGTAGATTATGTGGTGGATGAGTACTTTGATGTGCAAGAAGATTTACAGTCAGAGTTGGAAGAAATTGAAGCAGATATCTTTATGAAAAGTAAAGGGCGCCAAAATATTGAACGACTTTATTATTTAAAACAAAAAGTGTCTATCCTAAAGCATGCCTGTGTTCCTCTCAGAGAAAAGTTTAGTCATTTTAATGGTGGAAGAATCCCTGTTGTCTTGGCTCAAGCACATTTAAACGAATATTTTAGAGATCTCAATGATCACTTAGCTAGGATTATTGATTTGTTAGAGTCGATTGAAGATTCGATTTCGATGACTGTTCAGGTTAATTTATCGTTAGTAACGATAGATGAGACTGAAATTACCAAACGGTTAGCGGCGTGGGCTGGAATTTTTGGACTGGCAACCAGTTTTGCGGGTATTTGGGGGATGAACTTTGATAAGATGCCTGAACTGCAATGGCAGTTTGGCTATCCCATGGCGTTACTTACTATTTTTGGTGGCTGTGCCCTACTGTTTTGGCGCTTTAAGAAAATTAAGTGGCTCTGATGAGTTGTTTTGGAATGTTGCGCTGATTTAGGTATATCTAGTTAAAGACATTCAAGATACTTTTGATAACATGATGTGATCTCTTAATAAAACAGGATGCAAGCGAATATGAGTAAAACCAAACGATTTCCCCAAATTACCCTTGAACAACTCGACCCAGCCGCGCAAGACCTTGGTAAAGAAATCTTAGCTATTTCTAGTGTGGGTTTGGGTGGGCCTTACAACGTGATGTTGAGAAGCCCCGTGTTTGCTCAACGAATGAAAAGCTTACTTGATTATTTGCGATTTAACTCCTCTTTATCTACTCGCATTAATGAATTTGCGATTTTGATTCAGGCTAGGCTTTGGACCTCGCAAGTAGAGTGGTATGCTCACTATCCACTTGCTTTAAAGGCGGGCTTAGATCAAACGGTTGCGGATGACTTAAAAGCAAATATCCGGCCTAGAAATATGAGGCAAGACGAGGCAATTGCTTACGATGTTTGTATGCAGATGTGTGCAGATCATCAAATCAGCGACGCCTTATTTGCGCAGGCAAAAGAAATCTTGGGTGAGCAACAACTGGTCGACTTAATCGCTGTTACTGGCACCTACGTAACAGTTGCCATGTTACTCAGCCTTGGTGAAGAGCCCATTCCTGAAGGCAAACCGCTGCCATTCCCCGAAAAGTAAATTGATTTATGTACCTACCAAAACATTTTGCACAAAAAGATATCGGACTATTAATAGCCCATATTCAGCAGTATCCATTTGGTACGCTAGCAACTGCAATCGGTGGGACACCGCAAATGAATCATTTACCGTTTTACTATGACTTAGCAACAAACTGCTTGCAGGCCCACATACCTAAAGTGAATCCCCTGTATGCACAGTTTCAGGCGTGGCTCAAGGAGCAAGCGAGTTCAGAAGAGTTACCTGTATTGATTGCTTTTCAGGGGCCAGATGCCTACATAACACCGAGTTGGTATCCTTCTAAAATAGAACATGGCAAAGTAGTTCCTACATGGAATTATGCAGTGGTTCATGCGACGGGTAGGCTAAAGTTGCAAGAGGACAAAGAGTGGTTAACGCATCATTTGACTAACCTCACTAATCAACAAGAACCGAAGAGAAACTCCACCTGGGAAATGACTGATGCACCGGTTGATTACACTGACGGGATGATGCGTGTTTTGTGTGGCCTTGAAATTTCAATAGACCAACTCATTGGTAAATATAAAGTGAGTCAAAATCGAGAGAAGCAAGACCAAGAAGGGGTTCTCAAGCACCTAGAGCAAAGTCAGGATTTGCAAGATCGCCAGTTAGCTACTTTAACGCAAAATACACTCAAGAATTTGAATCAGCCAAAACCCGATTAATGATGGAGCGGAGCCGCAACACGACGTGTTACTTGGGGGGGATTCTTCCCTAAATGAAAGGCAAATCGCTCCTCTTGTAATTTCAGATCATTGGTTGTGAAGCGATCAAAGCGTCTTAAGTAGTCTGCCCAAGTTTCAAAGATAAAATATTCAAGACACTTTCCTTCTTGTTCCGCATCCTCGAAAAAACTCCAAGAAACAGCACCTTGTCGTAAGCGAGCATCTCTGGCCTTTTTCATCACGGTTTGAAACTCATACATCTTTTTAGGATCAATTTGATACTCTACCGAAATCATGACTGGACCAACATCATGGTCAATATCACGATCTGGCATTGGTTGCTCAATTGGACAAACTGGTGTTAAATCTTCTTCGCTACCACCTTCTAATTTTAGGTGGTTGGAAAGTAAAACCGAGATAATCCCAAAAACAGATCCCGCAATGACGGCAGTTGTGACGGAGGTATGTTCAGCAAGATAACCCCAGATTCCAGCTCCTAAGGCACTTCCACCCATCAGGGACATTTGGAATATAGACATACCACGTGCTCGAATCCAGCTCGGCAAAGCTAATTGGGCAGAAATCGAAATAGAGTTGGCGGTAATAATCCATGAAGCACCACTGAGCATCATAATTGGGGCAGAAAGCCAAACATTAGGTACTAATACAACCCCAATGGAAGTAGCGGCTTGTAGGATTTGACCAAAAGAAACTAATTGATTTCTGTCATACCGACGGCGTAGTTTGGGTAATTGTGAAACGGATAAAATCGCACCGACACCAAGGCAAGATAGCATGATAGTAAAGGTCTGAGCATTACCGTTAAAGTGATCTTTTGCAATGACCGGTAGTAAAGCGAGCAGGGCAGAGGATTGCATAAAAAACAAGAAAATTCGAATCAGCACTGCCCTCATCCTCATGGAGGATCTGACATATTGAATACCAACCCGCATCGCACCAATAAATCGCTCGCCTGGTAAAGAAGAAATATTCGATTGATATTTCCAGCGCAGGATTAAAACGGTACACCCTAAGGATAGAATCATATTGAGTGCAAAAACGTACTCAGTGCCAGCACTGGCAATTAAAGCACCCGCCATTAATGGACCAATAATCCGGGAGGCATTCATCGCCACAGCATTCATGGCCAAGGCCGCTGGTAATTGATCTCGCCCTACTAAATCTGGCACGATAGCAGCAAAAACAGGCCACCGCATGGCTAGCCCTATGCCATTCGTAAAGGTTAAGAAGAGGAGTAAAGAGGCGTTTAAAGAATCCGTAAAGGTTAAGAAGCAAAGAAGGGCAGCGTTGAGTGCAATCCAGATTTGGGTGAAAACAAAATATTTTTTTCTGTTGAAAATATCAGCAAATGCGCCGCTCGGAATTCCTAATAAGAAAACAGGTAAGTTGGACGCAGTTTGGATTAAAGCTACTAAAGTTGGGGAGCTTGATAAGGACGTCATCATCCAAGATGCCGCGACATCGTTCATCCACATACAGATATTGGACGTCATCCAAGCTAACCAAAGCATAAAAAACACATGGTTTTTTAATGGCATCCACCAACGCTCTTGTTTCATAGCGGTGGTTGAGTGTTGTTCTGTTAAGTTCAATTTAGTATTTAAAAAATGTATTTAATTCTTATTTTAGTGTTTATCAATAATTATGTTAAAAATGATAGGAATTTCATTCAATTAACTGATCGTAGTCATTCATTTATGTCAAATAGTACTCTCACTCAAACTAGTGCAAAAGTTCTTTCTGAGCAAATTGCTAATAAAACCATTTCATGCCTTGAGGTGATGCAAGCTTACCTCGCACAGATTCGAGCTTTTAATCCAAAGGTTAATGCTATCGTTTCGATGGTAGCAGAGGAAGAATTATTGCGGCAAGCCCAAGAAAAAGACCAAGATTTAGCGCGTGGCAATTACCATGGTTTATTGCACGGATTACCCATGGCGCCCAAAGATTTAACTGCGACAAGAGGAATTGCGACGACTTTAGGCTCACCCCTATTAAAAAATCAAACGCAATTGCCAGACTCCATCATGGTGGAGCGTTTGCGGCGAAGTGGCGCCATCCTCATTGGCAAAACGAATGTCCCAGAGTTTGGTCTGGGTTCGCATACTTACAATCAGGTCTTTGGAACCACGCTCAATGCCTATGATTTAAGTAAGTCGGCAGGAGGTAGTAGTGGCGGTGCAGCAGTAAGCTTGGCTTTAAATATGTTGCCACTTGCTGATGGTAGTGATTTTGGTGGTTCACTGCGCAATCCCGCCGCTTGGAATAATGTCTATGGCCTGCGACCCTCCAGAGGAAGAGTGCCAGCAAACAGCCCTGAACTCTTTTACGACCATTTTTCTACAGAAGGACCCATGGCGCGTAATGTCCAAGATTTGGCGATGTTGTTATCTGTCCAAGCTGGTTATGATGCCCGCGCACCTTTATCTTTAAATGAAGATCCGAAAGTCTTTAACCAGCATTTAGACTCTGTGTTGAAAGGTAAAAAAATTGCTTGGCTAGGCGACTATCAGAACTACCTACCAATGGAAGAAGGATTACTTAGCGCCCTAGAAGCCTCATTTTCATACTTCAAGGATCTTCAGGTAGAGGTTATGCCTGCTAAGGTGAATTATCCTTTAGAGCAGTTGTGGGAATGTTGGTCAGTTCTAAGGCCTTTTATTACGGGTGGAAAACTTGGTGGCCTATATCAGATAGAAGCTAATCGTGGACAGATGAAACCGGAGGCTATTTGGGAAATTGAACAGTCTCAAAAGTACTCCGCTCAAGATGTTTATTTGGCTTCTGCAAAAAGATCTGCTTGGTACAAGGCGATGATGCAGTTATTTGAAAATCATGATTACTTATTATTACCTGCATCTCAAGTGATGCCATTTGATACCAAGATGGACTGGCCCAAAAATATCGCAGGCTGCGCAATGGACACCTATCACCGGTGGATGGAAGTAGTGATTGGACCGACGATGGCTGGATTACCGGTATTGGATATTCCGGCTGGTACCCTCAAGGGCTTACCGATAGGCTTGCAATTAATTGGCAAACCCCAAGGTGAATTAGCCTTGCTGCAGTTAGGCTATGCTTGGCAACAAGCAACCCCTTACTCACAACAGCGACCCGGAATTCTGAGTGAATAACTTTAATTAAAGTGTGAACTGCTTTATTGCTTTGGAGTCATAGCGCTAAACAGCTGGTTGCGATAGAGCAAATAAACAATCACGGCCATTAAGGAGAATGTTGCAACGCCTAAAGAAAAATGGATGCCAATCCAGCCGCCAACTACGCCAACTGTCACACCAGAGCCAATACGTAGTCCCATGGACGCCATGTTATACAAGCCAATTACGCGACCACGAAGTGCCACCGGCGCATTGGTTTGTACAATCGACTGCGCCATTGAGTTAAACGACAATTCAAAAAAACCACACATGAAGAGTAACAAAATCGCCAAGATGTAATTGCCGTTGACCGCAAAACTAAACAAGGTAGCACACCAGGCTAAGGCCAGTAAAAGTGCCGTTCTAGGGTGGGGTTTTAATAAGCCGCGGCTCTCTAATAAGATGCCAGCAAAGAGCGCCCCACCAGCATCAGCAGCAAGTAAGAGACTATATAAAACCCCAGGGTCACCATGTCCCAAGCCTTCTGCAAAGCCCGGCATTTGGGCTTGATAGCTATTGCCAACGAGTAGGGATGTAAAAGAACACAATAAGATCATGATGGCAATTGGCTTAATTGGCTTCACATCTTTAATGGTTTGAATAATATCGGAGAGGCCTTTAACTGCCCTTTTCATGGGAGGCTCACCTATGCGGTACTTTGGACCGTAAGGGGCGCTCATTAGCCAAATCAGAGCCGGTAAATAAATCAAGATATTCCACAAAAGCCCATATTTGGGACCGGCAGTGAGCATCAAAAAACCACCTACAGCGGGTCCAATTAATAATCCTAAATACCTACCTGTGGCAAGAATACGGATAGCACTTGGCAGAGTTTGAGCATCCACAATGTCGTACAACAAAATTTGACTAATGATGAGCCAAAAAACCCCAGAAAACCCATGTAAAACGAGGAGTGTCATAGCACTCCATACTTCAACTGTATCGGTAATAAATAAATAAGCCCAACCAGCAGAACAAATAATAAATAAGCAGACCCCAATCTGAATCAATCTTCGAGGGTCAAAACGATCCGCTAAAGCACCTGCAGGTACGGAAAACAATAAAAAGGGTAGCCAGTGTGAAAAGACTGCAAATCCTGCTAATTCTGGAGAATGAAATTTCTGAAAAATCATCCAGTAACTAATGACATGTTCTACATTGTCCGCCATCATGACGAGCATGAAGGTCAGCAGATGCCAGCGAAACCCAGCAATTTTGAGTGCGTTGAGTGAGAGTTTTGGAGGTGTGACTGACGGAGTAGTTGGGGGAGTAGAGGCTGTGTTCATCTAAATAGTTTAGCTGATTTGTGTAGTCAACTAGTGAATTCAAACGACCTTACTTAGTGCAACGGCCTGTCCATCAGAAAGCATGGACAGGTGATTCTCAAATATTATTCTGGCTTAATGTTTTTTGATTTGATGATCTTTGCCATTTTGATGACTTCATCATTTAAAAACTTAGCAGTCTCTTGCGGATTGCTACCGACACCCTCGAGACCTAGCGCATCAAAGCGCGCTTTCATATCAGGAGAGTTCACTGCTTTTTGGGTTTCGAGAGCGACACGTTGAACAATCTCTTTAGGTGTGCCCGCAGTAGTTAGAATCATCGACCAAGTAGAGGATTCAATATCTGGACCACCAGCCTCAGTAATGGTCGGCACTTCACTGGCCCCAGGGATACGTTTATTCGACATGACAGCAAGTGCTCTGATACGACCATTGCGAACCTGAGGCATGAGAGTTGGTGCCGTATCGATAAACACCTGAATATTATTCCCAATTAAATCTTGTAAGGCTAAAGCTGATCCTTTGTAAGGGGCGTGCACCATATCTATATCGGCAGTTAATTTGAGGAGCTCGGTTGCCATATGCGCTGCAGCACCAATACCGGATGAACCGTAAGTGATTTTCCCTGGATTGGCTTTGGCGTAAGCGATTAATTCTTTCACATCCTTAACCGGTAGATTGTTATTTACGGTAATTAATAAAGGTGTAATACCAATCAAACTTACCGGCGTGAGAGTTTTTAAAGGATCAAAATTGAGATTGCCGGCATAAAGGGTCGGGTTTACTGAGTGGGCTGCCAGCACGGTCACGAAGTTATAACCATCGGGCTGTGATTTAGCTACAAACTCTGAGCCAATCAGAGCATTTGCTCCTGGCTTATTATCAATAATGATGGTCCAACCGGTATTTTCTGCAATTTTTTTCGTAATAATTCGGGTGGATGTATCACTAAGTCCACCAGGCGCATAGGGTACAACCCAGCGAATGGGTTTATTTGGCCAACTTTTATCTTCATTATTTTGAGCAAATGAGAATGCGCTATTTAAAAGTAGGATCGAGACAACAACTGATGTAGATAAGTTTTTAAACACAGAAACCTCGTAAATATTGATGATG
Organism: Burkholderiaceae bacterium; assembly: GCA_947448305.1. GTDB lineage: Bacteria > Pseudomonadota > Gammaproteobacteria > Burkholderiales > Burkholderiaceae > Polynucleobacter. The sequence goes on along the minus strand of CANFME010000002.1, from coordinate 24,950 downwards.
AAGATAAGAAACCTATCTGAATCGAATTAGCAAAGATTTGCAATAGGTAGTATCACTGCTTTTGAAATATTAAACCTTTAAAGCCCCTAATTTTTTTAGTCCAAAGATTCACACTGTTAATTGCGGGACTTTCAATCCACCTATAAGTAAAAAAAGCGATACTGATTAAGATTGGTGTAAGAATAAAAATAATGCCGATGTACTCGACAGGACTGAGTTCTTGAGCGCGTTCCATACCAATGATGAATTTCATGGTGCAATAGAGAACTAATGGGTGCAAAAGATAAATACTGAAGGAAATATCACCTAGACGACGCAGGGGGCGAGCCGACAACAAACCTAAAAGGTTATTACCAGCAATGATTAAAGTGAAGGCAATCAATAAAAAAACTTGTGCTTGCCAGTCAACGGGATCTAGGGATAGGAGAATCGGTAAGCTACAACTAGCAATCACAATGAAGCTACCAATGGTGCGTTTAGCAAGTGCTTGAACGAATCCTAGTTGATATAAATAAACGCTGAGCATGCCTAATAAAAACGGTAAATAGATCTTATTTTTAGCTGCAAAAAAAATACCTAAAATGGCGATGAAATAAAGAATCTTGGGGGTTTTGATCCGGTATAGTAGCCCCCAAATGGGCAATAAAAAGTAAAAACCCCACTCATGCGGTAGAGTCCAAACGACCCCTGCAAAAATTAACATGCCACTAATCCCATTTAAGTCTTGAAGGCTCAGCAAGCCAAAGAATAGCCAATGAATCGCGTTTTCTCGAAGTTCTGCAATATCGTCAATTAAGATGAAGTTGGTTTCATAAGCTACAAACCCAAACATAATGAAAACGGCAAAAAGATAGAGGGGAGCGATTCTTAAAAAACGGGAGACATACAAACGCAACCAATCAAAATTTCTCGAGTTGGCATTGCTGGTGATTTTGGAAAAAAATAAGAAGGCAGTAATCATGAAAAACATGAGCACGGAGCCTGAACCAAAGTAATAGAAAAGAGAAGACGGAGGGCTCTGCCAAACGCCGTTTTGAATGTAAAAGTACCAAATCATTGCGTGATGCAAAAATACAAAGCTGGCTAATAAGCCTCGTAAACCATCTAAGGATTGCAAATGATTTTTCGATAAAGTGGATTGATGTAGATCAGGTTGGGTAGTCGTTGTAGGAAGTAACTTATCCCAAAAGAATAAAGTTCCAACAGCTATTAAGAGGAGAGCTATAGTAAGTAGATGGATATAAAGCATAAATTCTTACAACGATTAGAAATAGAATTAGTTTGATGATATGCTATTTACATAATGACTATCGATCGAAAGCTTTTTCAACATGACGACAATAAATAATGAAACTCCTGATGTAACCGACTGGAAACACGACGGTGTGCGCGTGGTTCCAGGCAATCAACTCGATACAAATACTGCTCAAACGCCTGGTATGAATCGTGCGGCTGCGATTAATTTAGCCCGTGTTGGAGCGCAAAAATTATGGGCAGGTACTGTCACTATTCATCCTAATGCTAAAACTGGCGCCCATCATCACGGCGCTTTGGAAAGTGTCATCTATATCGTGAAGGGTAAGGCCAGAATGCGCTGGGGCGATCAGTTACAGTTCACTGCCGAAGCAAGTGCTGGAGATTTTATTTATGTACCCCCATATGTTCCTCATCAAGAGATTAATGCCAGTACTGATGAAGCCTTAGAGTGCGTTTTAGTAAGAAGTGATAATGATGCAGTGGTCGTTAATTTAGATATTCCCTCAGTTGAAGTGCCAGAGAACGTTTATTGGGTTGATCCGACCCATCAACACCCGCATGATCATCCTCATTCCCATGATCATGCACACCCCCATGATCACGACCATGACCACGATAGTAAATAACGAATTCTCATTACAAAACCACTAAAATCAAACCGACAAAAAAGCGTTCTTTCGTAAAATGTTAAAATTAATCAATTGATTAATAAAGATAATTACAACACGGAAGAATTATGGTTGATGTTCTAGTGGTGGGTGGTGGTAATGCGGCACTTTGTGCGGCGATTACTGCAAGAGAAGCGGGCGCCTCAGTGATGCTCTTAGAATCAGCTCCACCGGAGTGGCGGGGTGGTAATTCGGTGCACACCCGTAATTTACGTTGTATGCATGATGCCCCACAAGATGTTCTAGTTGAAGCTTATCCTGAAGAAGAATACTGGCAAGACTTGTTAAAAGTGACGGGTGGTTTGACCAATGAAAAGTTGGCACGCATCATCATTAGAGGTACCGCTACTGTGCGACCTTGGATGAAAAAGCATGGCGTGCATTTTCAGGCTTCATTGTCTGGCACATTGCACGTTGCTAGAACCAATGCCTTTTTCTTGGGTGGTGGCAAAGCCCTTGTTAATGCTTTTTATCGCAGTGCAGAGAAATTAGGTATTCAGATTCGTTATCAATCCCCTGTTAAATCGATTGATCTAGATGGCACAGAGTTTAAAGCGGTCATTTTAGAAAGTGGTGAGCGCATTGAAGCAAAGGTCTGTGTTCTCGCTTGTGGTGGTTTTGAGTCGAATCGTGAATGGTTGCGTGAAGCTTGGGGTCAAAACCCAAATGGCGAGTGGCCAGCCGATAATTTCTTAATCCGGGGTACCAAATTTAACCGCGGAGATATTCTGAAGTTCTTGCTCGATGCTGGCGCCGATTCAATTGGTGATCCAACGCAGGGTCACTGTGTGGCAATTGATGCACGCTCACCTTTATATGATGGCGGTATTTGTACGCGCTTAGATTGCGTATCTTTAGGTGTGGTTGTTAATCAATTCGCCAAACGTTTTTATGACGAGGGTGAAGATTTTTGGCCGAAGCGTTATGCTATTTGGGGACGCTTAGTCGCTCTTCAACAAGGCCAAATTGCATACTCAGTGATTGACTCTAAAGCCATTGGTCGTTTTATGCCCCCGGTCTTTCCAGCAATCAAGGGTAATTCGATTGAAGAAATTGCAGCGCAAATTAATCTAGATCCAGTCGTCTTGAGAGCTACGATTGATGAATACAACAAGGCTTGTAAAGTGGGCACTTTTGATCATAATGTCTTGGATGATTGCCACACTGAAGGCGCTAATCCAGAAAAGACACACTGGGCATTGCCGATTGATCAAGGTCCATTCTATGCTTATCCGCTTCGCCCTGGTATTACATTTACCTATTTAGGTTTAAAGACGGACGAAACGGTCGCAGTATTCTTCGATGGCAAACCTAGCTCGAACTTATTTGCTGCTGGTGAAATCGTGGCAGGTAATGTGCTCGGTAAAGGATATACCGCTGGTATTGGTATGTCGATCGGAACAATTTTTGGTAGGATGGCAGGTCAAAGTGCGGCGCGTGCATTAAACCTAGCAATTAATAAAGAGGATGAATATGCAAGTGCAGAGTAACTCAACGTCAACCAGTCCCAACTTAGGCGGATTGATCGCAGAAGCTTCAAGACTTGCACAGGGAAGTGAAAACGTAGCAGAAGTGCATCGTGTATTACAAATTTGTAATGCCTGTAGATATTGTGAAGGCTTTTGTGCAACGTTTCAGTCCATGACGAGACGCCTTGATTTCAGTGTGAAAGATATTCACTTTATGGCGAATTTGTGTCATAACTGTGGAGCCTGTTTACATGCCTGCCAATATGCTCCGCCCAATGAATTTGGCGTCAATATTCCGCAAGCGATGGCTAAAGTTCGCTTAGAAACCTATACTGATTTTGCTTGGCCAAGACCTTTGGGAGCCCTCTATAAAAAGGCTGGACTATCTTTATCGTTGATCGTATCGATTGCGATTGGTATCTTTTTAATTGCCCTCATGCAAGTTAATCAAAGTTTGTGGACTAGCTCACCTGACGGTAACTTTTATGCGATCTTCCCGCACAATACCTTAGCACTTAGTTTTGGTATTGTCTTTGTCGCGATGGTGTTTTGTTTGGGTATGGGAGTTAAAAACTTTTGGGGAGAAATCTCCACGGATCCAATCCCGCCAAAAGCTACAGTAGATGCACTGCGCGATACATTGACGCTGAAAAATTTAGGTGGTGGTCATCAAGCGGGTTGTAACGAGTCGGATGATGCTTTCTCACTGGCGCGTAGGCATTTACACCATGCCACTTTCTATGGTTTTATGTTGTGTTTTGCAGCGACCAGCGTTGCCACTCTTTATCATTATTTATTTGGATGGGAAGCTCCTTATGCTTATACAAGTTTGCCTGTCATCCTTGGCACACTCGGCGGCTTGGGCTTAATCGTCGGACCAGTTGGACTTCTTTATCTCAATCTTAAACGTCATCCACTGCACGGTGATGCTGCGCAAAAGCCAATGGATCGTGGATTTGTCGTGTTACTTCTGATGATTAGTGTTACAGGCCTTGGTTTATTAGCTCTTCGCGAAACACAATATATGGGGATTTTATTAGCCTTGCATTTGGGCTTTGTCATGGGCTTTTTCTTGATGATGCCTTACGGTAAATTTGCCCACGGTATTTATCGCTCCGCCTCTTTGCTTAAGAATGCAGTCGAAGTACGCTTAGGTAAAAAAATGAATGTTGGTTCAGAGTAACTAAAAATTGATTGGGTGCAATCAATTTGTTTGAAGAGACACTAGCGCAAATAACTAGATATTCGCGCTAGTCTTTTCTTTAAAAAACTACCAGTTCGATTCACGATCAGGCGATGATGAAATACGGTGTACGCTTAAGTCAGCACCCTCATACTCCTCTTCTTGGGAAAGACGAATACCAAGGAATACTTTCAGAGCACCATAGACAATCACTCCTCCGGTGAGTGCAATCGCTACACCTAGCAAGCTACCAATGAGTTGCCCCGTAAAGGTCACCCCACCCATGCCCCCAAGAGCAGTTGTACCAAATATTCCCGCAGCCAAACCACCCCAAAGGCCACAGAGTCCGTGTAATGGCCATACTCCAAGAACATCATCAATCTTCCAGCGGTTTTGTACTAAGGTAAACATATAGACAAATAAGCCACCAGCAAACAATCCAACAAATAAAGCACCGAGGGGATGCATTAAATCAGATCCTGCACAGACAGCTACCAAACCAGCTAAAGGACCGTTATAAGTAAAGCCAGGATCATTCTTCCCAACTACCCAAGCAGCTAAAGTTCCGCCCACCATAGCCATGAGTGAATTCATCGCAACTAAGCCACTAACCTTATCGATAGTTTGTGCACTCATCACATTAAAGCCAAACCAACCTACCGCTAAAGTCCATGCGCCTAATGCAAGAAAGGGAATGCTTGAAGGAGGGTGTGCTGATATTTGTCCATCTTTGTTGTAGCGTCCACGACGAGCACCAAGAAGAATGATTGCTGGTAATGCAATCCAGCCACCAACTGCGTGCACAACCACCGAGCCTGCGAAATCATGAAACTCTTCACCAGTAAATTCTTTGATCCATGCCTGAATACCGTAATGTTGATTCCAGGCAATTCCTTCAAAGAAAGGATATAAAAATCCTACCAAAATAAAGGTCGCAATTAACTGAGGATTAAATTTAGCTCTCTCTGCGATACCACCAGAAATGATGGCTGGAATGGCCGCTGCAAATGTCAGTAAAAAGAAAAACTTCACGAGTTCAAAACCATTTTTCTGAGCTAGAACTTCTGTGCTCGAGAAAAAATCTACGCCGTAAGCAATGCTATATCCAATGAAGAAATAAGCGATGGTCGATATTGAAAAATCAACCAAGATTTTCATCAACGCATTGACTTGATTCTTTTTTCGAACAGTACCTAATTCTAGAAATGCAAAGCCTGCATGCATAGCAAGCACCATGATGGCACCCAGTAATATAAATAAAGTATCACTACCTGTTTTTAAGTTTTCCATGTACTCCTCCCTTTGATCTAATTGCATCATTATAGGGAATTAAAAACTTAAATCGGTGCGTAATGCACTAAAATAGTGCTTTGTAAATAGTGGTTTATTTATTTCATGCTAATGATTTTTAAGTAAATTTTCTAGGTAAGACATAACACCCTAACTTACTTTCAATTATCTTTTTTAGGGATATTCTCAAAAGAATTTTCACTTAAAACCCAAAATTTAAAAACTACTTAAATCTTTTAAATGACTAGTTTGACCATCCACGTATTTAAGAATATTCTCAAAAGCGGTACCCAGATAGGCTTCGTAGTTATCCTTTTCTACATAACCTAAATGCGGAGTGCATAGTGTATTTGGTAAATGGAGTAAAGGATGCTTTGCATCTAAAACGGGTTCTAATTCTTGTTCATAGACGTCGATTGCAGCAAAGCCAGGTCGATTGTTTTTGAGTGCCTCAACCAAAGCATTTGGTTCGATGAGTTCGGCTCTACTTGTATTTACAAAAAGGCTAGTTGGTTTCATCAGTGCTAGATCAGTTGCTTTAATCATGCCACGGGTTTGAGCGTTCGAGCGAATGTGAACCGTCAAAATATCAGATCGACTGAAAAAATCTTCACGACTTTTAGCACTTTCGTAGCCTAGGGCAGCAGCTTGCTGTAAGGATCCTTCTCTTCCCCAAACTAAAATATGCGCGCCAAAGGCAGCCATAATTTTTGCAACTTGCGTTCCAATTTTCCCTAGCCCCAAGATCCCAATCGTTTTACCTCGAATTTGTTCACCAATAGAGCCTTGCCATTGACCATTTTTAAGGCGATTTACCTCGGATACTAAATTTCTCTTAGCTGCGAGTATCAAAGCAATCGTTAACTCAGCAGTAGCAGCACCAGATCCTTCACCTTCGCCAATGGCTATACCAGCAGCTTTACAAGCAGCTAAATCAATATGTGAATTCGCTTTACCTACTTGAGAAATCAGTTTGAGATTAGGTAATTGTGCAATCAATTCTTTAGTCATTCGTGTACGTTCACGAATCAGAACTAAGGCATCTGCTGATGATAGGGCCGCAACTCGTTCATCTAAAGTCTTAAGGGGTTCATTGAGGATTATTACTTCATGGTCTTTTAATAGTGAAAAGCATTTGAGATGACGAACGCAATCTTGGTAGTCTTCAGGAATAATGATTTTCATAATAAGTGGTCTATTTAATAAAAGAAGAAAGTCAAAAAGAAATTTTGTTGCTGTTAGCTGTTAGCGTAATTATTTTTCAACCTATTTTGCCATGAATTAAAATATAGCTAGTTATATATAATAAATAATCTCAAAGGCAGACAGATATGGATTTTCAACTCTCCTCAGAACAAATTGCTTTTGCTGACGCTCTTCACAAACTGGGCAAGGATAAGTTAGCGCCTGGAGCTCTATCTAGAAATCATAGTCCTGACTACCCTTGGGAAATTTCAGAGCTACTGAGTCAACAAGGCTTATTAGGCATTACTCTAAAAGAAGCCGATGGTGGTATGGGCGGAACGCTGATGGATGCAGTCATAGCCATTCAGACCATCGCCTTATATTGCCCCAAAAGTGCGGATATTGTGCAAGCGGGAAACTTTGGTCCAATTCGTAGTTTTGCTGAGTACGCGACCCAAGATCAAAAAGAACGTTATCTACCCGATTTATTAGCTGGTAAGGCCGTTATTTCTTTAGGAATGACAGAGCCCGACGCAGGGTCTGCTGTAACAGAACTCACCACCAACGCTAAAAAAGTAGAGGGTGGTTATTTAGTTAATGGCAGTAAAGTCTTTTCAACCCATAGCCCAGATGCTAAGGTATTCTTGATTTATTTAAGATATGGCCCGGGCCTTGACGGTATCGGTTCGATGTTAATTGATCGGGATACTCCAGGCTTTGAGATTGGACAACCATCCAGCTTTATGAGTGGGGAGCGTTGGTCACAACTTTATTTTGCAGACTGTTTTGTCCCAGATAAAAATGTTTTACTAGGACCGGGCGGTTTTAAAAAGCAAATCAGTGGTTTCAATGTTGAGCGGATTGGTAATGCATCACGTTCTCTTGCCCTAGGACGTTATGCATTTTTACAAGCCAAGGAATATGCCAAAACCCGTACCCAGTTTTCTAGAAAGATTGCAGAATTTCAGGGTATTCAGTGGAAATTTGCAGAAATGGCGACCAAATTAGAGGCAGCTCAGTTGCTACTTTATAAAGCTGCGCTAAACGCTGATAGTGGTCTGCCATCACCTTATGAAACTGCGATGGCCAAACTCATTTGTAATGAAACGGGTTTTAACGTTGCGAATGAGGCTTTGCAAATTATGGGCGCCTCTGGATATAGCCAAGAAAATCTAGTGGAATATTGTGTTCGAAGAACACGAGGTTGGATGATTGCAGGTGGTTCGATTGAAATTCTTAAAAACCGGATTGCTGAAGAAGTTTTAGAAATGCGCTTTGATCAAAGACCACCCAAAGCAAAAGTTTAAAGATTTTCTTAATTACACATTTATTACTTTATCCCTAGACGTATAACGAATCGGATCGAATATGCTAAAACTCACGCAATTACAACTTACCCAGTTAAAAATACGATCACTTAAGGTGATTTCATTAAGTCTCTTATGTGTCAGTATGATGGGCTTGCAAAAGACCGCTAGCGCTCAGTCAGAGACTTATCCTAATCGGCCAATTAAAATGATTGTCTCCTTTACAGCGGGGGGCACAACCGATATTTTGGCTCGAGAAGTAGCCAATCAATTAACCCAGCGTTTAAAGGTTCCGGTCATTGTAGAAAATAGACCTGGTGCTGCAGGGAACTTGGGTACAGAGATTGTTGGCAAGTCTGCTCCTGATGGATATACCCTGCTCGTCAATTCGAGTGGTCCTATTTCAGTCAATCCCACATTATTTAAAAACTTGGCGGTTAATCCATTAACGGATTTAGACCCAGTGGCATTACTTGCTGAAGTACCGAATGTTTTGATTGTGCCTGCCAGTTCAAAAATCAACTCAGTGAAAGATTTGATTGAGTTTGGTCGGGCCAATATGAATAAAGTCAATTACGGCTCCACCGGAATTGGGACTGCCTCGCATATGACAGGTTTTATGTTTAGTCAACAAAGTGGGATTAATGCAACCCACATTCCTTATAAAGGTGCTGAAGCGGTTCGAGACCTCATTGCAGGACGACTTGATTATATGTTCGCAACTTTACCCTCTGTTGCCGCCTTAATTAAAGGTGGTCAAGTGAGGGCAATCGGTATCTCAATTAAAAAACGCTACGTTACATTACCAGAAGTACCAACGATGTTGGAGTCCGGCATCAATATGGCTGCAGGTTCTTGGTTTGGAGTCTTTGCACCACACGGAACTTCACCAGAAAATGTGAAGATGCTGAATCAACAAATCGTAGAGATTTTAATGTCCAAAAAGACTAAAGATAAACTCATTAACGAGGGAGCTGAACCGATTGCCATGAATGTTACAGAATTTACTAAATTTGTGCGTAATGAATATGAAACTTGGGCACCTATCGTCAGATCCTCTGGTGCAAAACCAGAATAAATTAGTTCAATCAGATAAATTTAAAGGGCAAGATGAAAACTTTGTTAACTAGCTTTGGTGAGTATATTGAAACAGCCTCGTCGCAGCCTTTAGCAGCAAATGTTTTGCATGCAGCTAGACGTGCACTACTTGATTGGCAAGGAGCATTGATTGCAGGCTCGAATAGTGACGTCGCCCAAAAGCTAATTGCCGCTTATCAACCTGAATTTGGCTTTGGCAATTGTGCTGTAGCAGGTACGGATTTAAAAACTACGCCTAGAGCTGCCGCTTTTTTAAATGGCTCGATTGCTCATATAGCTGAATTTGATGATATCTACCGTAACGGCGCATACCATCCAGCTTGTCCGACTATTTCTGCTGCTTGGGTTTGCGCTACACAACAAGGGCTAACCCTTGACGCTTTACTCAAAGCGATTGTGATCGGTTATGAAGTATCGACACGCATTGCTGAAGTGATACAGCCTAGTCATTACAAATATTTTCATACGACAGGTACTGTTGGAGTATTTGGTGCGGCGGCCGCTTGTAGTAGTTTGTTAGGACTAAATGCTGAGCAGTCCATGAATGCCCTAGCTACAGCTGGAACTTTTGCTAGTGGTTTACAACAAGCTTTTCGCAGTGACTCAATGACTAAACCATTACACGCAGGACATGCAGCAGAAGTAGGTTTGAATGCTGCTTACTGTGCACTGGCCGGTATGACGGGTACACCCGATATCTTGGAAGGTGATGCAGGATTTGGTGCCGCGATGTCACAAAACCCGCGCTGGGGTGAAGTGTTGAATGGTCTTGGCGAGGTCTTTAATATTACGCAAATGACGTTTAAGAATCATGGTTGCTGTGGTCATACTTTTCCTGCGATTGATGGTGCGCAGTATCTCACGCGTCTGCATCAAATCGATACAAGTGCTGTTAAAAAAATTGAAATTTTGGTATACCAAGCTTCGGCAGATGTGTGTGCGTATCGCCATCCACAGACTCCCTTTGAAGCAAAATTTAGTCTAACCCACACGGTAGCTTGTGGCATGATTTTAGGTGCTGTACGTGAAAAAGCCTTTGCACAGGAGCAGTTAGGCAATGACAAGATTCAACAATTAGAAGACAAAATTTCTTATCAAGTTGATCCTGCAATTACCAGTTTTTTCCCTAAAGTACGTAGTGCAAAAGTTCGGATTGAAATGAACTCAGGGCAAGTATTCGAGCATCATCAACAGACGCGTCACGGCGATCCGGATGATCCGTTAACGGATGCTGAACTCAATGAAAAATTTCAGGAACTATCAACGACTCGCGTTGGCGAGATAGCGGTGCGTGAGTTAAGTGCACTGATTTGGCAAGGGGAGAACAATCTTGTTGCAAACTTAAGTTCTTATTGGAGATTGCAAGCATGATCAGTTTTAATAGAATTATCTCTTCGAGATACTCAAATCATTTAGTCCAGTTTTTGTTATTCATTGGCCTTGGTTTTTCATTGTCAGTGAGTGCGACATATCCTGAAAAGCCGATTAAGCTAATTGTGCCTTTTTCACCGGGTGGCGGCACGGATTTAGTTGCAAGAACAGTAGCGGAGGGCATGAGTCGTGATTTAAACCAATCGGTTGTAGTTGAAAATAAGCCTGGCGCGGGCACAGTAATTGGTACGGATTATGTGGTGAAAAGTCCACCAGACGGTTATACCTTAATTGTTGCCACTTTTGCCCAAGCAGTTAACCCAAGTTTGATTAAAAACATGCCCTATGTCGCAAGTCGCGATTTAATTCCTGTAGCGATGGTCGGAAACTCCCCTAATGTGCTCGTTGTCTTACCTAATAGTGAATTCAAATCCATTGCAGATGTGATTGCTTATGCGAAAAAAAATCCCGGTAAATTAACTTATGCTTCGCAAGGTAATGGCACTTCAGCACATTTAGCCGGTGAACTCTTTACTAGTTTGGCGCAAGTTGAGATGGTCCACATCCCTTATAAGGGCGCTAGTCAGGCGATTACGGATGTACTAGGTGGTCAAGTCAGTATGAGTTTTGCAACTGCTTCAGCAGCAGCCAATTTGGTCGGTGCTGGCAAATTAAGGGCTCTTGCTGTTACCACCAAGGAGCGCTCTAACGGTTGGCCTAAAACCCCGACCATGATTGAAGCAGGCGTGAAAGATTACTACATGGAAAGTTGGTATGGAATCTTTGCTCCAGTAGGAACACCAAAAGAGATTGTCGATCGATTAAATAAAGCGGTTTTGCAATCAACCAAAACGAGTTATTTTTCTACTCGACTCGCTGATGAAGGATTAATGGCCAAGCCTGGTACTCCAGAAAGTTTTGGTCAATATGTGGCAAATGAAGAAGCGCGTTGGCAGAAAATAATTCAGAACGCCAAAATTAAATTAGATTAAGTTAAGTTACATTCAATTAGGAAACAACAATGGAAGTGAAATTGCAGTCTCAAGAAGCTACCCAACCCGAAGTCTTATTTAAGGTTGAGGACAATATCGGCATTCTCACCCTGAATCGACCAGAAAAGATGAACGCATTTTCGGATGCAATGCGTGCCCAGTATCTTGATTTGTTAAATCAAATCACGTATGACCGCAATGTCCGTGCACTCGTTGTTACTGGTGCTGGTAAAGGTTTTTGCGCTGGTGGGGATATTAATGGCATGAAGCAGAGAATGAATGCACCTGTTGGTGAAATGGGTTTTAACGGTTGGACACGCCAGCAATATGTTAGCTCAACTGTGAGTGCGCTGATGAATATGCCTAAACCAACCATCGCAGCTGTGAATGGTCCAGCAATGGGACTCGGCGCTGATTTGGCTCTTTCTTGTGACTTTGTGATGGCCGCTGATTCGGCCTTATTTGCTTGGTCTTATATTCTGCGAGGCATCATACCCGACGGTGGTGGTATGTATTTTCTACCTAGACGTGTCAGTTTAGCGAAAGCAAAAGAACTGTTATTTACAGGGAAAAAAGTACCTGCTACAGAAGCTTTAGATTTAGGGATTGCTGATCGCCTAGTACCTCATCAAGATTTATTAGCGCAAGCAATCAGTTGGGCAAAAGAATTAAGTGTTGGTTCTGAAGCTGCCGTTGCGCTCACGAAAAGTATTATCAACCGCACTTATGAATCGCAAGCGGAACAAATTTTCAGCCAGGGTAGTCTCGCGCAAGGCCTTTGTTATACAACGCAAGATCACCATGATGCAGTAGCCGCATTTTTAGAGCGTACTCCAGTAGCGAAAAAATAACACGTAGTAAAAGGCTCATCATCATTGCCTCATTCATAAAGGATTACACATTGAACTCTTTGGACTATTTATTTAAACCCAATTCAGTTGCTATTATTGGTGCTTCAGCAGACCCTACGAAAACATCAGGTCTGCCTGGTGCTTATTTAATTAAGAGAAATTTTAGTGGAGCCATTTATTTTGTGAATCCACGTTATCAAGAAATGTTAGGTAAAACTTGTTACCCAGACATTGCTTCGATACCCGATGTGCCAGATATGGCAATTATTTTATTAGGTGCAAAAAATAGTATAAATGCCGTCAAAGAATTAGCCGATAAGGGCTGTAAAGCAGCGATCGTTTTAGCGAGTGGGTTTGCTGAGTTAGGTGAGGAAGGTCAACTTCTGCAACAACAATTGTTGGCAGCCAAAGGTAATATGCGCCTCTTAGGACCTAATACGATTGGGCTCATGAACTTGACCGATAACATTGCTCTTTCTGCTAGCTCTGCCCTTGAGATTGGGGACTTGCATGCAGGTTCAGTGGCCATCGTTTCGCAAAGTGGCGGTATTGTTGGCTCTATTTTGTCCCGTGCAGCAGGTAGCGGTTTAGGTTTATCTAAATTAGTTGCAACGAGTAATGAAGCTGACTTAGATGTGGCTGATATGGTCGACTATCTCAGTGAAGACGCTGCGACAAAAATTATTCTTTTGTATTTAGAGGGTGTTCGTCATCCTGCTAAATTTGAGTTAGCAGCAAAAAAGGCAAGACTTGCTGGTAAGACCCTGATTGTTTATAAAATTGGTAAATCAGAGAGCGGTGCGCGTTCAGCAGCTTCCCATACTGGTGCGATGGCGGGGGAAGACCGTGTCTACAATCAATTCTTTAAGCAAAACCAAGTATTACGAGCTGATTATTTTTCTGATTTGATTGACTTTCCGGTCTCAATCCAAAATGGCAAACGACTAAAAAATAACCGTATCGCTATCCTCACATCTAGCGGAGGCGCAGCAACTTTAATTGCAGATAACTTGGGCTTAATGAATTTTGAAATGCCCCTGCCTAAAGAAGAGACCGCTCAGACTTTACGTACGCTCGATGAAAACTTACCAATTGATTTAGGTAATAACCCAATTGATGTTACCCTCGCTGGATTAAAGCCAGATTTGCTGAAGAAAATTATTGCAACTCTGCTTGCCTCAGATGATTATGATGCAATCGTAGTAGTAGTTGGTTCTTCTGCTTTAGCAATGCCTGACTTGATGGCTGGTGCGATACGCGAAGGTATGGGAGACTCAAACAAACCCATCTTTGCTTATATCTCACCCTATGCACCACAACTTGTTTCGACTTTTATTCGACAAGGTATTCCAGCTTTTGCTGCCCCAGAAGGCTGTGCTCGCGGCCTAAAAGCTTTATGGCAAATTTCGCAGTGGGAGCAAGCAAATACTTTAACCACTTTACCAGCAGAGTCATTTACTTTAGATCCAGAAACACAAGCACTAGGGGAGTTCAAAGGAACGCTGAATGAACATGACGCCAAAGCATTATTTGCCAAGTTTGGCATGCCCATGGCGCGAGAGAAAGTGATTACTACGAGCTTACAAGCCACCATCTTTGAAGCGGAAGTAAAAAAGCCCTTAGTCCTAAAAATATTGAGTGATGAGATTACTCATAAAACCGATGTGGGTGGAGTTGTCATGAATTTACGCGGTATCCAAGTGGGTGCTGAGCTAGAGAAAATGCGTAAGAATGTATTAGCTAAGACAGGGATTCGGATTGAAGAATTTTTAATCCAAGAGATGTTGCCTAAAGATTTAGAACTGTTCATCGGGGTGAAGAGAGATATTCTAGGATTAGTATTGATCATTGGTTCAGGCGGTATTACGGCTGAGGTTTTTAATGACTCAACCGTATTTTTGCTTCCGAGTGATGCACAAGTGGGAATCAATGAAGAAGTGGTTCTGCAGATGTTGCAATCACTGACGATTTGGCCACTCATGAATGGTTTTAGGGGGATTGAGCCCCTAGATATACCTGCTTTAGTAAAGGTCGTACAAGGTTTTGTAAAAATGGCCCAAAGTTATCGACATACTCTTCTTGAGGCAGAGGTTAATCCCATCTTAATGCACGCACTAGGCAGTGGCGTTACTGCTGTCGACGCTGTTGCTGTTTTTGAAAAGTAGTATCGTATTCGTTATAGAATTTAAAAAATTAGTAAAAAAGGAGATATCAATGACAACAAGTACTAATGGAAAATTATATGTGCGCTCTCTCAAAGATGAGGTCAGCCCTCAGGAGTGGGAAGCACGCGTTAATCTCGCAGCCTGTTACCGGCTCGTTGCGCATTACGGCATGTCTGACATGATGGCGAACCATATTACTCTGCGTGTGCCGGGTGAGGAAGATGCTTTTTTAACTAATGCCTATGGCTTGATGTATGAAGAAATGACAGCCTCTTCTTTATATAAAATTGATCACGAAGGAAAGATCCTCACAAAACCAGATTTTGGTGATCTTCAATACGGGATTAATATTCCTGGATATATTTTGCATAGTGCGATTCATAAAGCGCGTCCTGAAGTTAATTGCGTCATTCATACCCACAGTTGGCCCGGTATGGCCATTTCCTCATTAGAGATGGGTCTACTGCCTTTAAATCAAACTTCAATGCGTTTTTTGAAAATTAGCTATCACGACTATATGGGTGTAGTGCTGAACCTTGATGAGCAAGAAAGCTTAGTCAAAGATTTAGGCGATTCTGAGGCCTTAATTTTACGCAATCATGGTTTGCTCACTTGCGGCGCTACAGTTGGTGAAGCGTTTAATTGGATGCACCGCTTAGAACTATCTTGTAAAGCGCAGTTAGCTGCTATGGCTTGTAATTCACCATTACAAAAAGTATCACAGCAAGTACTAGATGAAACCTATATGAACTATCAACCAAAAACTCGTCGACCCTACGGTGTGATGGAGTGGCCAGGAATGCTGCGTTTCTTAGATCGCATGGATTCTAGTTTTAGAGAGTAGTCGTGAGTATCTGCGACAAGTTCATGCTTTTAGTGAACTTTTCAGTTTTAACGTGATGGTGAAAAAATAATTAAGGAGATCGTATGCAAATCAGTCAGGTACTGCAGAAGTATTTCTATTTCAATTTCAACAAAAAAAGCCTTTTGGTTTCTGTTTTAGGTACTTGTCTCATCACAAGTCTAGGCTTTGCACAAACAACTAGTAATACCTTTCCGAATAAAAGTATTAACCTAGAGATTCCTTTTGCACCAGGTGGTAATTTAGATATTATTGGCCGCACTTTAGCTCCTGGCTTATCAAAAATTTTAGGTCAGTCAGTAGTCGTTGAGAACCGCGCTGGGGCCGGCGGAGCCATTGCAAGTAGCTATGTTGCAAAAGCACCTGCGGACGGTTATACCTTAATTGTGGCAACCACCAATACCATTGGTACTCTGCCACATTTAATCAAGACGACCTATCAGTTAGAAAACTTTGCGCCGATTAGTGCCGTGGCTTTTTCACCGCTCATGATTGTGGTCCGAAAAAACGATACACGATTTAATTCTGCTAAAGATTTGATCGCCATGGCAACGAAGTCTCCGGGCAAAGTCAGTGTTGGACATTCTGGACCTGGTACATCTAATCATATGTCGATTCTAAATATCGAAGAGGCAGCAAAATTACAATTTAATGTAATTCCCTATAAAGGTTCTGCTCCTGCATTAACCGATTTGATTGGGGGACAGTTAGACTTTGTAGTAGATCAAATTACCAGCTCAAAGCCTTTTATCGACGGTGGTCAATTAAAAGTTCTCGCAGTACTTGCTAGAACTCGTGATGGCAACTTTCCAGAGGTACCAACCTTGGTTGAGCAAACGCAAATTGATTTAGAGATGGGAACCACCACTGGCATCCTAGCGCCAAGTGGCACACCTCCTGAAGTAATTCAAAAACTTAATGCAGCGATTGGTCAAGTGACCAAAGAAGAAGATTTCTTAAAAAGAATGAAATCAATTGGTAGTACGCCGCTGTATTCAACCCCTGCAGCTTGGCAAGAAATGATTGCTAAAGAATCAGTTAATTCAAAAAAACTTGCCCTTTCTGGAAAAATTAAAGCGGAATAAAAAATGACTAAAGTATGCTTACCAGCCATCCCACTATCTGAATATCAACCTGTAACTTTACAAATACCGAAACTTGCCTGCGATAGTCACGTTCATACGTTTGGCCCATACTCTAAATATCCTTTAGCAGATGATCGAAGTTATACCCCTGCAGCAGAGTTTTTACCTGAGCAATTTGTGGCGCACTTAGATCACCTCGGCTTAACTAGAGGCGTAGTTGTCACCGCTAGCGTTTGCGGCACAAATAATGGCTCTACCTTAGACGCTCTTAAAGCTTACCCGGATCGTCTGCGAGGCGTAGTGGTGCCAGATCCTAATATTACGGACGCGGAATTAGATCAAATGCACGCCTTAGGCGTCAGAGGGGTACGGGTCAACTTATTACAAGTTGGTGGTCACGCGATGTATCGAAACGGTATTGGCCTTGAAACTTTAGAAGCTTTAGCACCTCGCATGCGAAGTCGTGGCTGGCATGCGCAAATTTGGATTTATGCACCAGATTTACCACGCCTGATGCCCCGATTAGCCGCCTTACAATTGCCTTTGATCGTAGATCATATGGGACGCATGGAAACGACCAGAGGGATTACTGATCCTGGCTTTTTGTTTTTGTGTGACTTACTGAAAACCGGTCAAGCTTTTTGTAAGATTTCTGGGGCAGACCGAATTGGCACAGCCTCAAAAGGTTTTGTGGATGCATTACCCTTTATGCAAGCACTCGTTGATGCCAACCCAAAGCAATTAGTTTGGGGAACTGATTGGCCGCACATTAATTATTTTGAACAAGAAAAATTACCTAATGATGGTCATTTACTTAACTTGCTTGGTGAAGTATTAAATACGCCTGAACTTCTACAACAAGTTTTGGTGGATACACCAGCAATGCTTTATGACTTTTGAAACTATTTTTTTCGTCTAAGTATTCAAAATAGAAAGATTAACGGCATAAGAAGCTTAATGCTAATTAAACTTCTTATGTAAGTTATTCGTGTTAATATGCATGAAATTTAAATAAATAATCATGCAAAAAATCTTCATCAAGCCTTCCTCAAAAATAGTTTATGAATTGCCCGATACTGCATTGGGAGTACTTCGTTCGCATTTAAAGAAAGGCAAAGTCTATAGAAGAGAGGATTTGTTAAGTAGTTCTAATGCAGTGGACCGTCATTTAAAGCAATTGGTAGATGCTGGTGATTTAGAAAAGTTATCACAAGGACTTTATTACGCACCAAAATCATCAACATTTGGCAGATTACCCCCAAAAGAAGATGAATTAGTTCGAGCTTTTTTAAAAGAAGATGATTTCTTGATTTTTTCGCCTAACAGTTATAACTCATTAGGTATCGGAACAACGCAACTACAGAACAAGACTTGGGTTTATAACCATAAGCGCCATGGTGTCTTTCAATTAGGTAATAGAAATTTTGACTTTAAAATGAAACCTAGATTTCCTAAAAAGCTAGATAAAGAGTTCTTATTGATTGACCTATTAAACAATCTTGATTCTCTTCCAGAGAATAAGGATGATGTTTTGGTAAATGTAGAAAAGATGTTATCCAATTTTGATTCTGCAAAGCTAGATAAATATGTCCTACTTTATGGTTTAGGAAAAACGAAAAAAATGCTTTTATCTTGGATAAGATATTCTTGAATGAGAATGAATATTGCTGTTGCATCATCATAAAAACTTTAAAGATTTGATTGCTGCTGTATCTGACGATATGGCGATTAGTCCTACTTTGGTTGAAAAAGATTATTGGATCATGCATTGCTTGTGGGGATTGCAGGAGCAGGGCTTTACCTTTGAATTAAAAGGCGGCACTTCTCTATCTAAAGGTTTTGGTCTAATCCATCGATTTTCGGAAGACATCGATATCCGAATTGATCCTCCAAAATGCCTAGACGTAAAGACTGGGAAAAATCAAAATAAAAAAGTACACATACAATCACGTTCTGATTACTATGAGTGGATAGCTAGAAATTTAAAAATTTCTGGCTTACGAGATGTAGGTCGTGATCATTCTTTTGATGATAAAGAAAAAATGCGTAGCGGAGGGATTCGCTTAAATTACCAATCTACAACACAATCGTTGAATGGTTTAAAAGATGGCTTATTGTTGGAGTTAGGCTTTGATGATACTGCACCAAATCAGGCATTAGATATTTCTTCTTGGGCGTACGATCATGCGGTTAAGTATGTAAAAGATATTAATGACAACCGAGCAAAAAATATTTTATGTTATTTGCCTGAATATACATTTGTTGAAAAGTTGCAAACTATATCTACAAAGTATCGACAATTCAAAGCAGGGAAGGGATTTCCTAAGAATTTCTTAAGACATTATTATGATGTGTATTGCCTTTTAGGCTACTCTCCAGTCTTAGAGTTTATTAAAACTGACAGTTATAGAACCAGAAAAAAAGAGCGATTTCCTAAAGCTGATAATTTAAATATTACTGAAAATGCTGCTTTTCTTCTAACTGAGTTAGAAGATAGAAAACTGTTTGAGTCAGAATATCAAAAAGTGGCTAGCCTTTATTACAAAGGCCAGCCTAGTTTTAATGATTTAATGAATCGAATTAATTATCATTTAAAGGCGTTATAAGGATTAAATTTTGCCCTCGTAGGTGATTGAATCCTTAAAATGTTTGGAAAAGATAGTTATTTTTTACTTTGGGTGTCACCGCTTGCCACCATGATCCCTTTAGCAATCAATTCATCAATGGTGGCTTGTGATAAACCCAGTTCAGACAAAATCTCTTTTGTATGCGCTCCCTGGTAAGGAGGGTCTAATCGAATTCCTAAGCGTTGACCACCAATGGTTAATGGTAATAAAGGTGTGTGAGTAAAAGATCCTGGGTTTGCACCATTCGGAATCTCAATCTTAGCGATACCACCTGTTGCTAAGAGATGAGGGTCATTAAATAGCTCTTGAGGTTTAGTTATTGGTGCGTAGGGTAAGCCGTTATCTTCAAAGATTTTGGCAATGTCCACTGCTGCAATATCCACAAATCTAGCTCTTAATTCAGGGATTAATGTTTCTCGGTTCGTTACTCTTAAATTATTAGTGGCATACCTTGTATCCGCCTGAAGATCAGTTAAACCAAATACGCGGCAAAAGATTTCCCATTGAGTATCTGTAACGACACCTAAGAAAATCTGTTCTTGATTTTTTACCTCAAAAATATCGTAAATTCCCCATGAAGAAATGCGATTTGGCATCGGGTCTGCTGCTTTGCCGGTCACAGCATATTGCAACATGTGTTGACCAACTAAGAAAACATTGTTTTCAAATAAACCTGTCTGAATCTCTTCACCAAGACCGGTACGATCCCGATTACGAAGTGCTGCCATCACACCAATTGCCCCAAAAATACCACCCATCATGTCATTTACAGAGGTACCAGCGCGCAATGGCATTCCTTTCGGGCCAGTCATATAGGCTAGGCCGCCCATCATTTGTACGACTTCATCAAGTGCGGTGCGATGATCGTAAGGTCCTGGTAAAAATCCTTTATTCGTGACATAAATCAGGCGTGGATGTTTTTTGGATAAGGTCTCGTAATCAAGTCCCAGCTTTTTCATTGTGCCCGTTTTGAAGTTTTCAATCACGACATCTGCTGTGGCGATCAGGTCTTCAACGACCTTCTTGCCTTCTGGGGTTTTTAAATTTACCGAAATACTTTTTTTATTGCGGTTAAACATCGGAAAAAATCCTGCGCCAGAACCTAATAGTTCACGAGTTTTATCACCCTCTAAAGGCTCAACCTTAATCACATCTGCACCTAAGTCTGCGAGCACCATACCGCAGGTGGGACCCATCACCATATGGGTGAATTCAACAACGCGAATATCGTGGTACGGGAGTAATGGTTTTGACATGATTTTGCCTTGATAAGTGATAAGTTGATTTTAACAAAACTAGGGCAAACTAATCCTCAATACTAGTAAGCTAAATGTGGGGAATGAGCTATAAAAAATAAAAGCAGAGAAAATCTTATATCTTATCTGCTTCTATTGACTACTTAGATGAAAAAATTGATCTACCTTAGGTACTTTAGTTACCTTAGTCAGCCTTTACATTTGCATCAGCGATGAGGTTTTTCCAGCGCACATAGTCTTTTGCAATGATGGCTTTGACTTCTTCAGCAGTAGGTGAAATGGGGTGTCCACCTGCTTTTTCAAAACGCTCTTTGACCTCAGCTTGATTTGCGGCTTTCGTCATGGCACTGCGCCATGCATTGATCGCTGCAGGTGAAGTTTTAGCCGGCAAAAACAAACCGAACCAAGATTCTAGTTCAACGTTAGCAACCCCTGTTTCAATAATGGTTGGCACGTTGGGTAGATTAGGATTACGTTTAGCCCCTGAAGTTGCTAACGTTACTACGCTACCCGCTTCAATATGCGGTCTTGCCGTTGGTGCTAAGTCAAAAAACAAGTCAACTCGACCGCCTAATAAATCAGTATAGGCAGGTTGAGCACCTCGGTAAGGAACGTGTACTAAATCTACACCTGCCTTATTCCACAGTGCCGCAGGTAAGACGTGTTGTCCTGTGCCGTTACCACCAGACGCGTAAGTGAGCTTACCTGGATTCTCTTTAGCATATTGGATTAAGCCTTGTAGCGTATTAAACGGCAGACCCTTACGACCAATAAGGGTATAGCTATAGCTAATGGCAAATCCGACTGGCTCAAAATCCTTAATCGGATCGTAAGGTAGATTTTTATAAAGCCATGGGTTCATGACGATATTAGAAATCGAGCCTACTAAAGCAGTTGATCCGTCTGCAGGCAGTTTTGCTACATAATCAGTGCCAACCACAGTCCCTGCACCAGTCTTGTTCTCCACCATAATGGATTGACCAATGAGAGGGGCCATCTTATCGGCTAGAACGCGACCAACAAAATCAAAACCACCACCTGGAGGCTGAGGAACGATGATACGAAGTGGTTTGTCAGAAACGTTTTGTGCAGAGGTCATTGGAGCTATAAAAAGCCCTAAAGTTGTCAACAATGCCGTTAAAACAAGATTTACTTTTGGCTTAAGCATGGTTTAACCAGTCACGTCCACGTTGATAGAGTCCTTCAACAGCAGCACCCTTTAATTGGGGCATATCTTCTTTTACTTTAAAACCAAGTTTGGTTTGAATATAAGCCAAGTGACGATAGCCTTCTGGAAAGCTTTGGAGTAATGCTTGGTCGAGTTTAAAGTTGGCACTCGGATCTAGTGGGTTAATACGATCTTTTTCATAAATGGGTTGGCGTAGTACCACGCCCCAACGGCCTTCACGTTTTTCCATGAAGTCATAAAATCTTCCTGTACAAACAACGTCACATTCAAAGCCATCAACAAGACCACGTTGGGTAATCGTCATTTTTGTTTGCGATATAGCCCGTGTTCCTGATGCAGAGAGTTCAACGGAATTGCCACCCAAGAAATGCAAAATACTAACGCCTTTATTCCAACCTTCAATCGAAACTTTAATAAACTCTTCAAACGGACCTTGGAACCAAGTAGCCATCATTACACCGTCGCTATGCCAAACGGATTTGAACTCTTCCCATTTACCTGAGTCACGAAACACGACCCAGTTTTCGACCACTTCGCGGATACGTAATTTATCTAATAATTGATCTAAATCGTTTGCAGCGTTGTTACTTGTACTCATGAAATTCCCTAATCTACTTGTAATTGAATGGATTTGACGATATTGGCCCAGCGTGCTACTTCTGACTTTAAAAAGAGATTAAATTCTTCAGGGGAATTACTACTCACCGGAATAATTAATTGCTTCTTAAATGCATCTTTTACTTCCTCTGATTTTAAAGCTTCTACAACGGCAGCGTGTATTTTAGCAACTACAGCAGGTGGCGTTTTTTTCGGGGCAAACAAGCCTTGCCAAGCATTCGTACCGATACCTGGATAACCGACTTCGCTCATCGTTGGTGTATTGGGTAATTCTGCTAAGCGCTTATCAGTAGTAACCGCCAAAGCCCGTAAGTTGCCAGCCCTAATCATTTCGATGACAGATGAAGCGTTAATAAATGCAATTTGTACGTCATTACTAATCATTGGAATTAAAAATTGTCCAACGCCACCGTTATAAGGGACGTGCGTCATATTTAAGCCGGCCGCTTTTTCTAGGGAGACCATATCAATCATCGAGTAAGAACCAACCCCTGGGGAGGCATGGTTTACTTTTTGTGGATTGTTTTTAATAAAAGTGATAGTTTCAGCAAAGGTTTTTGGTTCGAATTTGGCTGAACTTACTAAGATATGCGGGATTGTTGCCAAAATTGAGATACCCGTTAACTCATCTTCGGGTTTGAACTTCATTTTCTTTTCAAAAACAGTCTGATTTAAGGCATTGGTTGATAAATTTCCGACAAATAAAGTGTATCCGTCTGGCGCAACTTTCGTCATTGACTCCATGGCAATTAAGCCACCCGCGCCAATCCGGTTTTCCACAATCACGGGATTATTCAAAATTTGTGAAACTTGTTTGGCAACAATTCTCGTTACAGTGTCCGTTGCTCCCCCAGGCGCTAAAGGCACTACAAATTTAATTGGCCGATTCGGGAATTCTTGCGCCCAGCTATTTGCAATTAAGCCACCAAAAATACTAAAGATTACAGCGCTTAATAATAAAAATTGACGTAGAAAAAAACTTGATAACCATACTGTTTTAATGCGTTTCATAACGGGCGTCTCCAAATTAGACCTTGACAAGTCTTTTATAAATATTTCAAAATGTAGTACAAACTATAAAAGATTTTAATAAAACTGTGGGGACAAAATGATTAAAAAGCTCAGAACCGAGCGAGATAATCAGCAATGGATGCTGGATCTCGCCCTCAATATGCGTGGTCGCGTACAAAATTTCGAAAGAGATGATGCTGAAGTACCAACGGGTAAGCGCGCTCGTAACTACCGGATGTACCCAAAAATTTGGCGTGAAGCGGGTGAACGTCATGAACGCCTGGCTAAACTTGCTCAAGAACGTGGTGCTCACTCCTCAGCAACTTATCACTTCGATCATGCCGTCGAAGCGTATCGTATGGCGCAACACCCAATCTATTTTGATGATCATCCTGTCAAGGAATATTTGTATGGCAAGTTAACTGAGATGGTTGATCTGCGGACCAAGTCAGCTCCTTATCCAATTGAACGCGTAGAAGTAGAGTTTGACGACGGTAAAACTATTTCCTGCTTACTGCATTTATTACCGGATCGCCGTAAAGCACCAGTAGTTATTTATGTCCCAGGAATGGATCAAACTAAAGAGGTATTTCCAAAGGCTTACCATAACATCGGGATTGAAAGAGGGTTTCATGTTCTGGCGATGGACGGTCCTGGCCAAGGTAATTCTAATATTCAAAAAATCCGTGCGGTCGGTGATAACTACGAACGCGCTGGTGCGGCTGTTATTACATATCTCAAAACGCGTCCTGAAATTGATGGCGATAAGATTGCGATTTACGGTATCAGTATGGGAAGTTACTGGTCACTTCGCTTGTCGAGTTATGACCACCGTGCAGCGGTAGTGGTTTCTTCTGTAGCTTGCTTTAATCCGAACAATACCATTTTCACAGTCTCCTCACCACGCTTCAAACAAATGTTCATGTATATGGCTGGCTATGAGGATGAAGAGCGCTTTGATGAAGAGGTCGCAAAGGGCATGACAGTACGTGGACATTTGGACAAAATTAAATGCCCAACTTTGTTAGTCACGGGTGAATTTGACCCATTGTGCCCATTAGAAGAAGCTGTTGAAGCCTTTGAAGATTTAAAAGTGCCAAAAGAAATGTGGGTTTTTGAAAACCAATATCACCCACTATGGAGTATTTCGAACTTGGGCGGTATGGATTGCCATGATTACGTCTTTGATTGGCTCCAAGGTTTCTTTAATGGTACGAATAAGCCAACTGAGGAAGGTAAGATTGCTTACATCAAAGAACAGGGTGATGGGCCTTGGTGTGATAACGAATGGGAGCCAACTGTTGGTAGGGGGCAAGCCTATTTTTAAGCTGTAAATTGAAGTAACAAAAATCGACAATAGTAGCAAACACACAAAGTAGTACAGACCAAAAAATAGAGAGGCATGTGTGATGAGCAAGACAATTGAAGAGTTGATCAAAATTGATCAAGAGCGTCGTTCCGCACTT
>CANFME010000001.1 GCA_947448305.1 Burkholderiaceae bacterium | reverse complement strand
ATTAATTATTTTATTTTTCATTTTTTAACCCTTTGATATTTGTTCAGCAAGTTTCATTCGATTTTGGATAATGTTGATATCTTCTTTGGGCGTTCCTATTCCTGACTTACTTTTTTTCTGAAAGCAGTGGAGTACAAAAACCACGTCAATAAACTTAATCGTGTAAACATCTCGATAAGTCCCTCCTATATCATTTTCAATGACCTCTAAAACGCCTGCATTGCCAAATCCCTTTAAAACCTTAGCATTTATATGTTTTTCACCGAATTGGGCAAGTGATAACGCAAAGCCGAACTCTCTTCTAACATCATCAGGCAAAGCCATTAAATCTTTGTAACTACTACCAATCCACTTCAATTCTTTTTCTTTATAAGCCATAAGGAATTATACGTGAACTGGTATATTACAACAAACACATTATCTTAAAGGGTATTTATCGGAAAACATCACTTGTAAAACTGCCGGGTGGGTAAATTTAATCTATTAATAAGATCAGTTGCTTCACTTGAGGAAATTATTCCCACTCAATCGTAGCTGGTGGTTTACCAGAAATATCGTAAACCACCCGATTAATTCCTCTAACCTCGTTAATAATTCGATTTGACACTTTACCCAACAAATCATGTGGCAAGTGTGCCCAGTGGGCCGTCATAAAATCAAGCGTTTGGACAGATCGAAGGGCAACAACGTACTCATAAGTTCTACCATCTCCCATGACTCCAACAGATTTCACTGGTAAAAACACAGCAAAAGCCTGACTCGTTAAGTCATACCAACTTTTTCCAGATGCAGGATCTATTGTATTTCTTAACTCTTCAATAAAAATTGCGTCCGCTCTTTGCAGCAAATGAGCGAAGTCTTGCTTCACTTCACCCAAAATTCTCACTGCTAGACCAGGACCTGGGAACGGATGGCGATACACCATTTCCTTTGGGAGACCTAAAGAGATACCAAGTTCCCTTACCTCATCTTTAAAAAGCTCTCTAAGAGGTTCGAGAAGTTTTAAATGCATATCCTCTGGCAGACCACCAACATTATGGTGGCTCTTAATCGTATGAGTACCCTTCTTACCTTTACCAGCAGATTCAATCACATCTGGATAAATAGTTCCTTGAGCAAGCCATTTAGCATTTGCAATTTTGGCAGACTCAGCTTGGAATACTTCGACAAACTCACGACCAATAATTTTACGTTTTTGCTCCGGATCACTCACCCCAGCCAGTTTACCCATAAACTGTTTTTCGGCTTGCACATGAATAACTTTTACACCTAGATTTTTGGCAAACATCTCCATGACCATCTGACCTTCATTCAGACGTAGCAATCCATGATCAACAAATACACAGGTTAGTTGATCGCCGATGGCACGGTGAATCAGTGCTGCGGCAACGGATGAATCAACTCCACCAGAAAGACCCAAAATCACTTCATCACTACCAACCTGTGCCTTAATTCTTGCGACGGCTTCCGAGATGTAATCACCCATTTCCCAATCTGGCTTACATGCACAAATACCTTGCACGAATTTTTCTAAAATGGCAGTTCCTTGGACCGTATGGGTAACTTCTGGATGAAACTGAACCGCATAAAATTGACGTACTTCATCAGCCATCCCTGCAATAGGACATGATTCAGTAGAAGCCATTAACTTGAAACCCTCAGGCATTGCAGTTACTGAATCACCATGACTCATCCAGACTTTGAGCATCCCATGACCTTCTGGTGTTTCGAAATCCATAATGCCGTTCAGTAGCGGAGTATGACCCCGTGCACGAACTTCTGCATAACCAAACTCTCTTGATTTACCCAATGATTCGGCTGTTTTAACTGAGCCACCTAATTGTTCAGCCATGGTTTGCATCCCATAGCAGATACCCAGCACAGGCAAACCCAGTTCAAAAACGATTTGGGGCGCTCTTGGTGTATCGCCTTCAGTAACCGAACTAGGACCGCCAGAAAGAATGATCCCTTTCACATTCTCATTCTTAACAATTTGAGACAAGCGAGCCTCATCAATGTCATAGGGGTAAATTTCAGAGAGAACTTTAGAGTCCCTCACCCTTCTGGCAATTAACTGAGTAACTTGCGAACCAAAATCTAAAATGAGTATCTTATCGTGCACTGATGGAATCTTTATTTTTAACGGTTAATCAATATGGTAGTTTGGAGCTTCTTTAGTAATCATGACATCATGGACGTGAGATTCTCTGACGCCTGCAGAAGTAATTTCTACAAACTCTGCTTTTTCATGCAGCTCTTCGATTGTTTTACAGCCACAATATCCCATAGAAGAGCGAACACCACCGGTTAATTGATGCATGATTGGAATCACGCTACCTTTAAACGGCACTTGTCCTTCAATACCCTCTGGAACTAGTTTGTCCACGTTAGCACTATTGTCCTCTTGGAAATAACGATCAGCTGCACCATCCTTCATCGCGCCAACAGACCCCATTCCTCGGTAGCTTTTATATGATCTACCTTGAAATAAGAATACTTCACCGGGACCTTCTTCAGTACCTGCAAACATACTTCCCATCATGACTGTATGTGCTCCAGCTGCTAAAGCTTTAGAAATATCTCCCGAGTACCGAACTCCGCCATCAGCAATTAATGGAACACCCGTACCCAATAAAGCAGTTGCGACATTCTCAATTGCAGTAATTTGTGGAACGCCAACGCCAGCCACAATTCTAGTAGTGCAAATCGATCCAGGACCAATACCAACCTTAACTCCATCCGCACCATGTTTCACCAAATCAAGCGCCGCTGCGCCCGTTGCAATATTGCCACCAATCACTTGAATATGAGGATAGTTATCTTTAATCCATTTAACTCGGTTGAGAACACCCTGACTATGACCATGGGCTGTATCTACTACTAATACATCAACACCTGCATGAATCAGCAACTCAATCCGCTCATCATTTTCAGCGCCAACTCCAACCGCAGCGCCAACAATCAAACGTCCTAAATCATCCTTGGATGCATTAGGATGCTCAGTCGCTTTCATAATATCTTTAACCGTTACAAGACCTTTTAGCTCAAAGTCATCATTGACGACTAAAACTCGCTCGAGACGGTGTTTGTTTAATAGCCGCTTTGCCTCATCTAAACTTGCACCTTCCTTAATAGTGACCAAACGCTCTTTTGGTGTCATTTTTTTACTAACGGTGGCGTCTAAATCTTCTTCAAAGCGCAAGTCTCGGTTCGTAATAATACCGACGACTTTTTTCCCCTCTAATACTGGGAATCCAGAAAAACCATGTTCTTTAGAAAGTGCTATGACTCTACGCACTGTCATATTTGGGTCAATCGTGATCGGGTCTCTTAAGACTCCAGATTCGTAGCGCTTTACTTTGAGAACTTCTCTAGCCTGCTCAGCAGGTTTTAAATTCTTGTGAATAATACCGATTCCACCTTCTGAAGCCATTGCAATGGCAAGACGGCCTTCAGTCACAGTATCCATTGCAGCAGACACTAGTGGAATATTCAACGAAATCTGACGAGTAAGTTTTGTCCCTAGTTGCGTATCTCTTGGTAAAACTGAGGAATATGCAGGAACTAACAGGACATCGTCAAAGGTAAGTGCTTTTTTCAATAAACGCATACAACCCCCTAGAAGCAAAACAACATTATAAATGTTTACTAAAAAAACTACTCAGATTCTCTCAATGCCTTTTCTTCTGATTTTTGTTTTGCTTTGGCTTTGAGTTGGGCATCTTTATTTTGATTGGCTTTTTTTCTACGAGCATTCTTTGGATCAATCAATATTGGAGTGTAAAGTTCTATCCTATCCCCTGAATAAACTGGAGAGTCTGCCAATAAAACTACCCCAAAAACACCAATTAACCCTTTTTCAGCGAATAAAAGATCGATCTCGACTTCATTAAACCCAATTTTAAATAGTACTTCTTTGAGGGTATAGGTATCTTTATCAAAAGGTTTATCGAGTAAAAACTCCTGGAAATGGCTGATTTTTTTACGGGTATCAGCTAGTTCTACCTTGAATTCACCCATTACTCACCGAACAAATCATTAGCTCTTGTGACAAAGCTATTTACAAAGGTATTGGCAATCATGCCAAAAACAGGCCCAATTAATTTATCCAAGACAAAGTTTGAAAACTCGTATTTCAAGTGAAACTCTATCTTGCAGGCATCTTTCTCCAAAGGTGTAAAAATCCACTTACCAGTAAATGCCCTAAATGGGCCATCGATAAATTGCATATCGATGGTATGGGGGAATTTCTGGACATTGCGGGTATGGAAAAACTGTTTTACCCCTTTGAAGTTGATGTGGATCTTTGCCTCCATCATTTCCTCGTTGGAAGCGAATACTTCAACACCTCCACACCAAGGTAAAAACTCAGGATATTTCTCAACATCCGTAACAAGACCGTACATTCTTTCTGCCGAATGTCCTATTAATAAAGATTTTTGAATGTCTGCCATAGCTCTCCTGTACTTTATTATTATCCACGATTCTGTTTTTTATGACTTACCAAGAAAAAATTATCTATGCCAGACGACAGTTTGAAAATATAATAGCCAGATGAGCATTATTGATAATAAAAAAGCATTCTTCGACTATTTCATTGAAGATCGGTACGAAGCCGGTATCGTTTTACAAGGTTGGGAAGTAAAAGCAATTCGCGCAGGAAGAGCTAATATAAAAGAAGCCTACGTAGTCATTCGCGATGCAGAACTGTATTTGATTGGTAGTCACATCAGCCCGCTTCCAGAGGCATCAACGCATATTTATCCAGAGCCAACCCGTACTCGTAAATTGCTATTACACGCTGCTGAAATTAGTAAGCTAATTGGTAAAGCCGAGCAAAAAGGTTTTACTTTGGTTCCATTAAACTTACATTACTCAAAAGGTAGAGTGAAATGCGAAGTGGGCTTAGCTAAAGGGAAAAAACAGTTTGACAAACGTGAGACGGAAAAAGAGCGTGACTGGGTAAGAGAAAAGGCTCAAATTAGTCGCGGCAAGTACGATTAATTGTCCAAAATAAATTTTAAGCACTTAAATAGTGCTTTTATTGTTCTTTTTCTTACATTAGTTATGTGAAACTTCACATTTTTCTTGTATCTTATAGAAATGACGATTCCTTTTAATGAAATGCATCTTGATTCTGGAAAATCTCGTTCACATTATGAGATTTTTGATCAATGGCTAAAAAAACAAAATGATACAGAAATGTCCTATAAACGGGCAGAAGCTGAACTTATTTTCAGGCGAATTGGTATCACTTTTGCGGTTTATGGTGATGAAAAAGGGACAGAACGTACGATTCCGTTTGATCAGATTCCTCGAATCATTCCTGCATCGGAATGGCAAGTCCTTGAAGAAGGCTTAAAACAACGCGTCAGTGCCTTAAATCTTTTTTTACAAGATATTTATCATGACGAGAAAATTTTAAAAGCGGGAATTATTCCACGCCAGCAAATTTACAATAATTCACAATATCGCCCCGAAATGCGTTTTGTGAACCTTCCAAGAGACATTTATGCACATATCGCTGGGATTGATATCGTAAGAGCTAATGCTGGTGAGTATTTTGTATTAGAGGATAATTTAAGAGTCCCTTCAGGTGTGTCTTACATGGTAGAAAACCGTAAGATGATGATGCGCTTATTCCCTGAACTCTTCGAAAAGTATCGCGTTGCTCCTGTGGCACATTACCCAGACTTGTTGTTAGAGTGTTTAAAGACCGGATCACCAACAGGTACTAAGAAAAAATCGAATGTTGTTGTTTTGACTCCAGGGATGTATAACTCTGCTTATTTTGAACACTCTTATCTTGCTCAACAGATGGGAGTTGAGCTTGTTGAAGGTAATGACTTATTCGTTAAAAATGAACAAGTGTTTTTAAGAACGACTGAAGGGCCTCAAGTAGTTGATGTCATCTATCGAAGAATCGATGATGACTTTTTAGATCCTTTAGCACTTCGTTCTGACTCAAGTCTTGGCATACCTGGTATCTTGTCTGCTTATCGGGCTGGAAACGTTGGCATTGCGAATGCAGTAGGCAC
Organism: Burkholderiaceae bacterium; assembly: GCA_947448305.1. GTDB lineage: Bacteria > Pseudomonadota > Gammaproteobacteria > Burkholderiales > Burkholderiaceae > Polynucleobacter. The sequence goes on along the minus strand of CANFME010000001.1, from coordinate 99,205 downwards.
CGGTATTGCGGACGATAAGTCAATTTACCCATATGTCCCGGATATGATTGAGTTTTATCTGGGTGAAAAACCAATCCTTCAAAATGTACCAACTTACCAATGTCGTAAGCCAGAAGATCTGAAATATACCCTTGCCCATTTAAGCGAATTAGTGGTGAAAGAAACGCATGGTGCTGGTGGTTACGGAATGTTAATTGGCCCAGTTGCCACAAAGGAAGAGATAGAAATTTTCCGAAAACTCATTACCAGTAACCCAGAAAAGTATATTGCTCAACCGACCCTCTCACTATCAACCTGCCCTACTTTTGTTGAGTCAGGTGTTGCCCCTCGGCACATCGATTTACGCCCCTTAGTGTTGTCAGGGAAACAAATTAAAATGGTTCAAGGTGGACTCACCAGAGTTGCCTTAAAAGAAGGTTCTTTAGTAGTCAACTCCTCACAAGGTGGTGGCACAAAAGACACATGGGTTTTGGAGGCATAATATGTTGAGTCGAACCGCTGATTGTCTCTATTGGATGTCACGCTATAACGAGAGAGCTGAAAATACAGCGAGGATGCTCGATGTTGCCTATCAAACCTCCCTCATGCCTCATCCAAATAGCACCATGGAAGAAACATGGAGAAAAATTCTGAATGTTTCATTACTTGAGAATTTATTTGATTCAAAATATTCCGCATATACTCGTGAAAATGTTTTGCAATTCATGATTTCAGATCTAGATAATCCATCTAGTATTCTGACGTGCTTAAATTCTGCAAGGGTCAATGCCCGAATTATTCGCGGCAAAATACCTTCTGAAGTATGGGAAACACAAAATTTAACGTACTTAAATGTTCAAAAGTTTTTACCAAATACTCCAGAAGATGACCCATCGGCATTTTTTGAATGGGTTAAATACCGTTGCCATTTGTTTCATGGAGTGGTCATTGGCACCATGTTGGTGAATGAGTCCTTTAAATTCTTAGAAATCGGTACTTATTTAGAAAGAGCTGATAACACCGCACGAATTTTAAAAGCTAAATATCAAGTTCATCAAGCTGGACAACAACAATCCAGTCAAATGAGTTTGGGCAGCATGATACAAAGTCAATCTAGCTCTTTGCGATCAAACCAAATGAATTCAAATGAGATATTTGATTTTTACCATTGGGTTTCACTTTTAAGATCGGTCTCCGCATTTGAAATTTACCGACAAACTTATGCTGATCAAATAACACCGGAACGAATTGTAGACTTATTAGTCTTCAATCCATTACTACCAAGATCATTGACCAAGTGTATCAATAGTATCCTAAGTCTTCTCGGCGATTTAAAGGCGCATCAATCCAGAGATATTGAACATTTAGTTAGTAAATTAAAGTCCGAACTAGATTACTCGGATGTGGATGATATTTTTGCCGAAGGTCTCGATAATTTTATTCAACGCTTTTTAGAAAAAATTAACCATATTGCTGACGAATTTAGTAATAGTTACCTCATCCCTTTATCTGTGTCCTAATGAAATTACAAGTCCATCATCAAACCGAGTTTCGCTACGATCGCCCTGTTCATCATTCTATTCATGAATTACGCTTGACCCCTCAAAATTACCTTACTCAAGATATTATTCGTTGGCGAGTGAATGCACCAAGTAAAGTTTTCGAATCAATTGATGCTTTTGGCAATGCGATGCAAAGTTTTGTAATGGGAAACAATTATTCTGAACTCATCATTGAAGCTAAGGGTGAAGTTGAAACCAAAAATGAATACCTAATAATTGATCAACCAAAATCAGTATCACCCTATTATTTATTGCAACAGACCGATTTAACAAATCCGAATGGTGAAATGATTGAGTACTTCAAAAAGATCACCCCTTCAGTTTGGAATGAGCTTAGTTTAGTACATCTCACAAAAAATATTGGCGATAAAATTCAATATGTTGCAGGCGTTACAAACTCTAAAACATTAGCTTGTGAAGCTTTTTTACTGGGTAAGGGAGTCTGTCAAGACCAAGCCCATTTGATGTTAAGTTTTTGTCGGTATAGCGGTATTCCGGCAAGATACGTGAGTGGTTATGTTTATGACGCAGATAAGCCCGTTGATTCAACCCATGCTTGGATTGATGTGTGCTTAAATATTGACCAAGCTGAGTGGATCAGTGTAGACATTACTAACCAGTGTTTGACCAATGATTGCCATGTTCGTTTGGCAGTGGGACGTGATCATGATCACATCGCCCCTGTTAAAGGAGTTCGATCTGGTGGTGGCGAGGAAAGTCTAATAACAAATATTTCACTAAAAGAATGTTAAATTAATCTCTTCACAAAAAATAGATTGAATTTATGACTTATTGCGTTGCCCTTTGCCTAGAAAAAGGCATGGTTTTTTTATCCGATACTAGAACGAATGCTGGAGTAGATGCCATCGGCACCTTCAGAAAAATGGTTATTTTTGAAAAAGATAAAAATCGCTTATTTACGATGATGAGCTCAGGTAATTTAGCGATTACGCAATCAGTCAAAGAAATGCTCATCCAAGGTCAAAAATTTGATGGCATTAATCTTTGGAATGCTAAAAACTCTTATGACGCGGCCCTAGTTGTCGGCAAGGTAATTCGAGAGGTAAAAGCGCGTGATGAAGAGGCTTTAAGCAGTTCCAATATTGATTTCAATTGCAACTTTATTTTTGGTGGACAGATTAAAGGTGAAAAACATCGCTTATTCAATATTTACTCAGCGGGTAATTTTGTGGAGTCCACACCAGAAACTTGTTATTTTCAAATTGGTGAAGCAAAGTACGGTAAACCTATTCTCGACAGAGTCATTAATTACGAAACCAGTTTAGAGCTCGCCACGAAATGCGCATTAATTTCGATGGACTCTACTCTCAAAAGCAATATTTCAGTTGGCCTACCACTCGATTTAATGGTCTATCAAAAAGACTCTATGGAGAAACATCTAGCGATTTCGATTGACGAACAAAATCCATATTTCAGTATGCTTAGAAAACTTTGGGGACAAAAGCTCACAGAGATCATTATGAGCGTAGATGATCCAAATTGGTCTGAGCAGGATGAGAGCGCTAAAATAGCCGCCCATTCTCATCGTTTAGGACCAATACCAACCATATTCAATTAGATTAGACTTCTATCACCACAAACAAAAAAGGCCTTGATGGATAATCAAGGCCTTTGTTTATTACTTATTCATTATTTAGCGAGTTCTTGCCAAGTTTTAACTACAGTATCTGGATTTAGAGAAATAGAGGCAATTCCTTTCTCCATTAACCACTTTGCAAAATCGGGGTGATCAGAGGGACCTTGACCACAAATGCCAATGTACTTTCCTTTAGCATTACAGGCTTGGATTGCTCTTTCAATTAAAAACAATACAGCAGGATCTCTTTCATCAAAATCAATTGCTAGCAACTCCATCCCAGAATCACGATCTAAGCCAAGTGATAATTGGGTTAAATCATTCGAACCAATGGAGAATCCATCAAAGTATTCAAGAAACTCATCCGCTAAAATAGCGTTTGAAGGGATTTCGCACATCATCACAATACGAAGGCCATTTTCACCTCTAACCAACTGGTTTTTAGCTAACAAATCAATTACCTTAGCTGCTTGTTTTACCGTCCTCACAAATGGAATCATGATTTCGATATTTGTCAGACCCATTTCATTTCGCACACGCTTTATTGCTTCGCACTCCATTTCAAATGCTTTGGCAAAATCAGCAGAAATGTAACGTGATGCCCCCCTAAAACCCAACATTGGATTTTCTTCATCCGGTTCATACCTAGTTCCACCAATGAGCTTTTTATATTCATTAGATTTAAAGTCAGAGAGTCGAACAATCACTGGCTTAGGATAGAATGCAGCTCCAATCGTCGCAATTCCCTCAGATAATTTATCGACATAAAATGCCTGCGGACTAGAGTGTCCTCGTGCAATACTTTCAATTGCAACCTTTAAGTCAGCGTCAATATTAGGGTATTGCAAAATTGCACTAGGATGCACACCAATATTGTTGTTAATGATGAACTCTAATCGAGCCAGCCCTACACCTTGATTTGGCAATTGGCAAAAATTAAAAGCTAACTGTGGATTACCGACATTCATCATAATTTTGAGTGGAATATCTGGTAATACTCCACGGTGAACTTCACTTACCTGAGTATCAAGTAAGCCATCATAAATCTTACCTTCATCCCCTTCAGCGCAGGACACGGTTACCATAGCACCGTCCATCAAAACATCTGTCGCATCCCCACAGCCCACAACCGCTGGAACACCTAACTCTCTAGCAATGATCGCAGCATGACAGGTTCTACCGCCGCGATTAGTAACAATCGCTGAGGCACGCTTCATCACAGGTTCCCAGTTAGGGTCGGTCATATCAGCAACCAGTACATCTCCTGGTTGAACGCGGTCCATTTCAGATGGATCGCGAATAATACGAACCGGACCAGCGCCGATTTTCTGTCCAATAGCACGACCATGGGTAAGCACCGTAGAGCTTCCCTTTAACTGATATTTCAATTCTACTTGCCCAACAGCTTGGCTTTTTACTGTTTCGGGTCTAGCTTGCAGGATATAAATTTTTTGATCAACGCCGTCTTTACCCCATTCAATATCCATAGGGCGACCATAATGTTCTTCAATGATTAAGGCATATTTAGCTAACTCAATAATGTCAGGATCTTCTAGTGAATATCGATTTCTGGCTTCCAAAGGGACATCAATCGTTTTAACTCTGCCTTCTTCACCCTCTTCCGTGAAGCGCATTTGAATTAATTTTGATCCAAGGTTGCGGCGAATAATTGGGTAATGATTTGATTTCAAAGATGGCTTAAACACATAAAACTCATCAGGGTTAACAGCCCCCTGCACTACCGTCTCACCAAGGCCATAACTAGAGGTAATGAAAACAGCATCCTTAAAACCAGATTCAGTATCTAAAGTAAACATCACTCCAGAGGCGGCTTTGTCTGAGCGAACCATGCGTTGCACACCCGCAGATAGTGCCACCTCAGCGTGTAAAAAGCCTTTATGAACACGATAGGAAATCGCTCGGTCGTTATAAAGGGACGCAAATACTTCTTTTAAACGAATGAGAACATCTTCAATCCCCACCACATTTAAAAAGCTTTCTTGTTGACCAGCAAATGATGCATCCGGCAAGTCCTCAGCAGTTGCTGATGAGCGCACTGCAAACGAGCCAAGCCCATCGGCATCCAAAGTTTTAAAAGCAATTCGAATTTGCTCTTCTAGTTTTGGTTGAAGTGGACTATTAATTATCCATTGTCGAATTTCATCACCCGCTTGTGCAAGAGCCTTTACATCGTCAATATTTAAATCTTTTAAGCGATCAATGATTCTTTGTGTTATCTGGTTGTGGTCAAGAAATTCTCGAAAAGCATAGGCTGTTGTAGCAAATCCAGTTGGGACTCTCACACCTTTTGCGTGAAGCTGAGAAATCATTTCACCAAGGGAGGCATTTTTACCCCCAACAATTTCTACGTCTGTCATCCTCAAATCTTCAAATGGAATAACATAAGAAGTCGCATGCGTAAAGTTAGTCATAATAAATACTCTCTAAAAATAATAAAATCTGCACGATATATAATCTATTCATTCTATCAGTCAAACATCATATGAATCCTCAAGTTCGCACAGTATTTATCATTTCAGACGGAACAGGAATTACAGCTGAAACTTTTAGCCATTCGATCCTCGCCCAGTTCGAAATTAGATTCAAACAAATTCGTCTGCCATTTATCAATACATTAGATAAAGCCAATCACGCTTTATCAGAAATCAATCAATTAGCGCTAACAACCGGCGTCAAGCCAATCGTTTTTACTACTCTAGTAAACGAAGAGATTAATGCTGTGATTAATCAAGCCAATGCAATGGTGATGGATATGTTTCATACCTTCGTTGCTCCATTAGAAGTAGAATTAAATGAAAAGTCGACCCATGCAATAGGCCAGTTTCACCAAAATATTGATACGGAGAGTTACCGAAACCGAATTGAAGCCATTAATTTTTCTTTAGCCCATGATGATGGGCAATCTCATAAAAATTTAGAAATGGCAGATGTCATCTTAGTTGGAGTTTCCAGGAGTGGCAAGACACCAACCTGCCTTTATCTCGCCATGCAATACGGTGTTAAGTCAGCGAATTATCCCTTGATTCCTGATGATTTTGAGCGGGGTGTGTTGCCCTCTGAACTCAAAAAATACCAAAGTAAATTATTCGGACTAACAATCCAGCCAAACCGATTGTCAGAAATCAGAAATGAGCGTCGTCCAGGTAGCAAATATGCAAGTTTGGATAATTGTCGATATGAAGTCAATGAAGCAGAAGCAATGATGAAAAGAGAAAATATTTCTTGGTTATCTTCTACGCATAAGTCCATTGAGGAAATTGCAACGACCATTTTGCAAGATATCAAATTAGATAAATAGATTGACGCTATTAATCTGGTAAGTTAGGTAATTGATTTCAACCGAACTCTTCTGGTCTCAAACAATGCAATGGCTGCCGCTGCAGAAACATTGAGAGATTCAACAGATTCCACCTGGGGAATTTTCACTCCCAAACCGTCTTGACGTAATTCAGGACCAATCCCCTGTCCCTCATTGCCAAAAACCCAGGCCACTGGTTTTTCTAACTTGTTTGCAATGTCATAAAGACTTTTTGCTTCTTCAAGTTGTGAGCACAATAAAGGAATTTCAAGATCGGTTAATAATTGATATGGCATCACTGCTTCAATGATTTTTAAGGAAGCCTGTGCTCCCATTCCAGCTCTGAGGACTTTATTCGACCAAACTGCAGCAGTCCCTTTTATACAAATGACTTGCTCAAAGCCAGCAGCTGCGCAGGTCCTTAAAATTGTCCCAACATTACCCGCATCTTGAATCGAATCTAAAATCACCATATCCGTAGCGTAATTGATTTTTACCTCATTTGGCATCTTGATAAGGCACTGTAAAAGTGGTGCCTCCGGCATCAAGCTAACAAGTTTATGTAAACTCTCGTCTAACATAACAAGCTCCGGAAATCTTAAACCAGCTTGTTGAAAATAATCAATGACGCGATTCAAAAGAGCGCTAATTTCGGGATGCTCTAAACCCTTAGCCGTGGTAAAAATTGCTTGGATCTGATGGAGCTGATTAGACTTCAGCCAACTATCTAAAAGATGAATACCTTCAATTAAAGCAAGTCCACTTTCTTTCCTTAATTTGTTTGCTTTAGAACCACCCTCTTGATGAATGATGAGTTCTTTTACTGAATCATTGGATTTGGATTGAATTTCTTTAAAAAAAGAATACAAGTCATAACTCATGGATTACTCCCCAACAAGATTGCTTTCACGGGTTTAAATGTCTTTCTGTATTCAGGTGTAACTCCATAGTTCTTAATTTTCTCAAGGTGTTGTTTAGTTGGATAGCCCATGTGATGATGAAAACCATACTCCGGATATTTCTCATGTAGATCCAACATTTGCTGATCACGATACACTTTAGCAATAATTGAAGCAGCAGATATCTGCGGGATTTTACTATCGCCTTTAACGATAGCTTGAGTGGGATAACTTAATTCAGGACAACGATTGCCATCGACTAGGACCAAATTAGGTTCGACACTAAAGTTGTTTAGCATTTCATGAAATGCCCGGCTCATCGCTAATAAGGAGGCGTATAAGATATTAATTTGATCAATTTCCGCGGGACTAGCTTGACCTATACCCCAAGCACTCGCCGTACTTTTGATTTGCAAATTCAGCTCTTCTCGCTGTTTACTGGTCAACTTTTTAGAATCATTTAATCCAGGTAGATCAAAGTTATGGGGCAATATGACTGCAGCAGCCACCACATTACCGACTAATGGCCCTCTACCAACTTCATCAATGCCACAGATTATTTCCATGTGAGTTTTTACTTGGATTGCTTAATAGTATCCTCAATCACTTGAGCGGCAATTTCATCGCTAGGTTTTCTTAGAATATGATGCAACTCTTCAAAAATATCGACTAGTTGTGCAATTTGCTCAGGATGATCAAGCCATTCAAGTGTTGCTTTAGCCATCACCTTAGGATCTGCTTGTTCTTGCAGTAACTCCGGAACCACAAAATTTTGACACAAGATATTGGGTAAACCAATGTAAGGCAAATATCCTTGTCTCTTCATTATTTGCGCTGTCAACCAAGGTACAGTGTAAGAAATAACCATCGGCTTTTTCCATAAAGCTGCTTCGAGAGTTGCTGTGCCACTCGCAATAAGGACGGAATCAGCCGCTTCTAAAATCTTACTGGATTGACCATTGACTAACTCAATTTTTGCATTGGGATAAGTTATCAGTAAATCATTTTTTAAATCTACCAACATATCCATTAGCATAGGTGTGGCAACTGGTACTAAAAAGCGAATTGAGCCCTGAAACATTTGATACATATGACCAATCGCTTCAAAAAATCCTTTTCCAATATATTCGATTTCTGACTGACGACTTCCCGGCAAAACGGCAATAATAGTTTCATTAGTAGAAATTTCGCCAAACTGTAATAGATTATTTTGGAATAGAAACTTTCTAGCACTATCCGGATCTGGCTTTAAGGGAATTTTGTGTGCTAGGGGATGCCCAACATAAGTCGCTTTCATCCCAGCTTCATGATAAATTCCCGGTTCAAATGGGAATATACAAAGCATATGATCTACTGCTTTTTTAATATTATTCAGGCGATTACTACGCCAAGCCCAAATAGATGGACCAATATAGTGAACGGTAGGAATCTTCCACTGTTTACACTTTTTTTCAACAAACAAGTTAAAGTCAGGGGCATCAATACCCACATAGACACTTGGCGGATTTACTTGAATGCTATTGATGAGTTCTTTACGAATTTTTAAAATCGCAGGCAGTTGTTTTAAGGCTTCAACATAACCACGGACACTCAAGGTAGACATGTCCCAGTTTGATTGAAAACCAACAGAGGCCATATGAGCACCACCAATTCCATTTAATTGAAATTGTGATGTAAATGGATTTGATTTTAAGCCTGAGACTAATTCTGCACCAAGCAAATCGCCCGATGGCTCGCCTGCTATGCAGGTGATGATTTGTTTGGACATAAATAAGTTACCGAATAATACCGCGTTTTGAGGCAGTAATAAAATTTAAAAATTCTTGGAGTTTTTCTGTGGTTTCCGGAGAAATAGGTTCTCCATGAGGATTAGGCGTAATCATATCTTGAATTGCAACTTTCGCATCTTCAAAAGTTAAACCATCCTTGTATAAAACTTTATAAGCATGTCTTAGGGCAGTAATCGTTTCCGGAGAAAAACCACGTCTTTTGAGGCCTTCAGCATTAAGTCCGTGAGGAGCCGCTTTATCTCCTGCAGCAATCACAAAGGGAGGAATATCTTGAACTAATGCAGACGCACCACCTAACATGGAATGTTGACCAATCCGAACAAATTGATGAACGCCCGACATGCCACCCAAAATAGCCCAGTCCTCTACGATTACATGACCTGCAATTTGGGCATTACTGGAAAAAATGGTGTGATTCCCGACTTGGCAATCGTGAGCAATATGAACATAAGCCATAATCCAGTTATCGTTACCGATCACTGTTTTTCCAAGATCTTGACTAGTGCCAGTATGAATGGTTGTGAATTCACGAATCGTATTGCGATCACCAATAATTAACTCAGTATCTTCGCCTTGATACTTCATATCTTGAGGAACGCCGCCAATAGCCGCAAAATGGCTAATCTTATTTTCTTCCCCAATCGTTGTCTTACCTTCAATTACTGTATGGGAGCCAATTTGTGTTCGTGCACCAATTTTAACTTTAGCGCCAATAATTGCATAGGGGCCAATTTGTGCTGTTGGATCAACAGATGCTGATGGGTCTACGATAGCGGAAGAGTGAATTAGAGACATATCACTCACCTTTTTGACGGATTGCACAGAGTAAGTCTGCTTGGGCGACAATCTCGTTGTCCACTGTGGCAAAGGCATTAAATTTCCAAATGCCCGCTTTATTGCGAATCACTTCAGCATTTAGTATGAGTTGATCGCCTGGAGTAACGGGCTTTTTAAATCTCGCATTATCAATACCTGCAAAATAATAAACCGTGTCTTTCTTTTGCTCTTGAGAAAATGCAAGTAGAGCTGAGGCTTGGGCTAGCGACTCTAAAATGAGGACGCCGGGCATTACTGGAAACTCGGGAAAGTGCCCTTGAAAATAGGGTTCGTTCACTGAAACGTTTTTCAAAGCTTTAATTCGTTTACTTGGTTCAAGCTCAAGAACTCTATCAACTAAAAGAATCGGATAGCGATGGGGTAAAAGTTTGAGAATACGATTAATATTCATGTTCATGTTATCGGTCATGATTTGTTTACCCTTTGATTAACTGTCTTACTTGTTGACGCAATTTATCTAAACCACGTAATATGGCCGCATTTTTCTCCCATTGAGCATGCTGCGTATAGGGAAACACCCCTGTGAAATGAAGTCCAGGAGTGGTAATTGATTTTGTGATAGAGGTTCCACCTGAAACCGTTGTACGATCTGCAATCTGTAGGTGGCCTGAAAAATTCGAATAGCCACCGATAACACACAGATTACCTAACTCAGTACTTCCAGCGACACCCGAACAACCCGCCATCACGCAGTGACTACCCATCTTTACATTGTGACCAATCTGAACTTGATTATCAAACTTACAACCATCGCCAATCACAGTATCTGCCATTGCACCACGGTCTACTGTAGTGGAAGCACCCATTTCAACATCATTACCGACTATAACTTTTCCAGTTTGAGGGATTTTTACCCACTCACCTCCGGATGCTGTAAAGTCAGGAGCAAATCCAAATCCATCAGAGCCAATTACGACGCCACCATGCAAAATACAACGATGACCTATCTGACACTCATCATAAATGACTGTCATTGGAAAAATTTTAGTATAAGAGCCAACTTTTACATTTTTACCAATATGAACATGGCCCTCTAACTTAACATAATCACCTACTTCTGCCCCAGTTTTAATTGTACAAAAAGGACCAATTACAGCTGAGGAAGAAACAATTGCCCCAGGCTCAACTACCGCAGTGGGATGAATTGAACCAGGCTCGTCCTGCTTTCCTAAACGCTCAAATTCTTGAGCAATTCTTGCAAAAAGAGCATAAGGATTCTTAGCGACTAAATAATTACGAGCATTGTCAGATTGGGATGTAACGAATTGGTAGTCCGCCTCATTTAATATTAGTGCACCTGCGGAACTCGATATAGCTTGGGAACGATAAATAGGATTAACTAAAAAAGAGAGCTGTGTTTCATTCGCGATAGACAAAGGGGCTAATCCTTTAATCGTGAAGCCCCCTTGCCCATGTAAAACAAAATCAAATTGACCAGAAAGCTGAGCAAGATTTAATGAACGCAGCATACTTTTCGAAGGGTCTGCCAAAATATAGTGATTACTTGTTCAAAGCAGCCAAAACATCATTGGTAATATCAATCCTTGGATTAACATAAGCCGCATCTTGAACAACTAAATCTAATTTCTTTTGTTCAACAATTAACTTCAAAACTTGGTTCGCTTTTTCAAAAATCTTCGCTCTTTCTTCGGCACCACGACGTTGTGAATCCTCAATCAATTCCCTTTGTTTACGCTGTAATTCACGATCATGATCTGCTAGTTCACGTTGTTTACGAATACGATCAGCCTCGGGTAGGATTGCAGCATCTTTGTCTAACTGGGCAGCTTCCGTTTTAATTTTTGCGATGCCATCGCGAACTTCTTTTTCACGTTGACCAAATTCTGTTTGCATTTTGCTTTGTGCTTCTTTTGCAATTTTTGACTCATTTAATATTCTGTCAAGACTAACGTACGCAATCTTAGCGGAAGTTTCTTGAGATTGCCCTAAAGAAGGCAAAAGGAACATGAACGAAAATACTAATACGCGAAGTAGGACTTGAATTTTAAGTTGTTTCATGAAAATTTCCTTGAAAATTAAAAGGTTGTACCGATTTGGAATTGGAAGTTTTGAATATGATCTTGATCTGTTGTATTCAATGGGAATGCATAACTAAACTTCAAAGGACCAAGAGGGGAAATCCAAGCAATTCCTAAACCGTATGAGTATCTTAAACCACTAAAGTTAGGCATTCCATCATATACGTTTCCAGCATCAAAAAATCCAAAAAATCTAAGGGTTTTATCAGTTCCAGATCCTGGAACAGGGAAAGTATACTCAATGTTACCAATCATTTTTGATGGTCCCCCTATCGGTTGATAAATACCGAGAGTCTGATTGTAAGTTTGAGGACCTAAAGAGCCTGGGGTATAACCTCTAACAGATCCAATGCCGCCGACGTAATAATTTTTAGTTATAGGGAATGGATTAACACCATACGACGCACCATAACCAAAGACTCCATTAAAAGATAGAACATTTGTCTTTGTAAGTGGATAAAAGTACTGGGCTTGGTAATAGGCACGGTAGTACCTCAAATCAGCAACGGGCATCCCAACCTCAAAACTAGCCTGTTGATAAAGACCATTGGTAGGAATTAACGCGCTGTCTCTTCGATCTTTCGACCAACCTAGAGATAAAGGAACGTTCCAAGAACTCGCAGAATATATCCCCAAATAAGGATCGTTCGTTGTACCGTCAACGACTGATGGATCAAATCCAGAAAGTTGAGCTGCGTATTTTTGATACTGAATAGGCGTATTTGCAGTGGTATTTAAGCTTAAATTTTCAACTCCTAATCCAACGAAAACTCTACCAGTTTCAGAATACGGAATACCTAAGCGCGTTGTGGTACCTGCAGTAACAATCGTATAATCAGAATCACCTAGATAATAAAGTGGTCTAGATGTTCGATAGTAAACATCGGTATAACGACTTATACCATCCTCAGTAAAGTAAGGGTCAAACTGGGAGACAACTAGGGTTCGATTGATAGATCCAGTATTAACGTTAAATCCAATGCTGGTTCCAGTTCCAAATGCGTTCTCTTGATTGATACCAGCACTCAATACTACACCTTCCATCGATGAGAAGCCCGCGCCTAAAGTAAAGGAGCCCGTTGGTTTTTCTGCAACTTTGACATTTAAATCCACTTGGTCATTCAATCCAGGAATCTCTTGAGTGGCAACATCTACTTCAGTAAAGTAACCTAAACGATTAATACGATCTTTGGATAGTTTAATTTTTTCGCCGTCATACCAAGAGCTTTCGAACTGCCTCATTTCACGACGAATCACAGTATCTCTAGTTTTTGAGTTACCAACCACGTTAATATTACGAACATAAGCCCGCTTGCCTGGATCGACTACTAATAATAAATCGACAGTCTTATCATCTTTTCTTAAATCAGGCTGAGGGTTAATCAAAGCAAAGGCATAACCATAGCTACCTAAAACATCCGCAATCGCCTTAGTACCCATATTTAATTTAGTTGCAGAATAAATATCTCCTGCTTTGAGAGGAATTAATTTAATTAGCTCATCCTCTTTACCGTACATCTCTCCACCCAACTTGATATTTTTAACGGTATATTGCTCCCCTTCAAAAATTTTAATCGTTAAGAAAACACCTTTTTTGTCAGGAGAAATTGATACCTGAGTTGATTCAATATTGAACTCAAGATAACCTTGATTTAAATAAAAGGATCTTAAAGATTCTAAATCGGCAGTCAGTTTTTGCTTAGAGTAGAGATTGTTCTTGGTATACCAAGAAACCCAGTTGCCCACCGACAATAGCATCTCTTCTCGTAACTTACTTTCTGTGAAAACTTTATTTCCAATAATGTTAATTTGAGCAATCTTAGAAACTAAGCCTTCTTCAATATTCATGAAAACAGAAACTTGGTTACGCTCACCTGGAGTAACTGTAGTCACGATTTCTGAATCGTAAAAACCTTTACTTACATATTGACGTTTTATTTCCTGCTCAGCGCGGTCGACCATCGATTTATCATAGTAACGAGCCTCAGCAAGTCCAATAGCACGCAATGCTTTTAGAATAGCTTCTTTGTCAAACTCTTTCATCCCAGTAAAGTCAATTTTAGAGATGGTTGGACGCTCTTCAACAATGACAACTAGAACATTATTATCGTTTCTAATCTGCACATCTTTGAAAAAACCTGTATTGAATAAGCTCCTGATCGCGTCTGAGCCTTTCGAATCATTAAATGTCTCACCAACCTTGACTGGTAAATAACTAAAGATTGTTCCAGCCTCAACCCTTTGCAGTCCCTCAACTCTAATATCTTTAACCACAAATGGATCTGCCGCTAATGCAGATGATAGAGAAAAAACTGAGCACAAAAAGAATGCCCCATAAGCAACAATATTTTTTAATTTATTTTTAGTATTCAACGGAGGGCTCTTCAATTCTTTAGAAATCATGTAGTTAATTCGATATTGTATTAGGTTAATGGGTCGGTTTAAAAACAAAAAAGATTATCCATTAAAAATTTTTAGAAAATCATTATAAAAGGCAATACAAGTTACCGAAACTATCCCAATTAGTCCTAGTTTAACGGCTAAGGATCTAAATTGTTCAGAAACTGGACTTCCTGTGACAAATTCCCAGGCATCAAAAACTAGTTGCCCGCCATCTAACATTGGTAAGGGTAGTAAATTCATAAGTCCAAGACTGATACTGATCAAGGCTAAAAAGCCAAAATAGGCAGTAATTCCTGACTGTGCCGACTTCCCCGCCATTCCTGCGATACCAATTGGACCAGTTATTTGACGAATGGAAGCGTCACCAGAAATTAAAGCTTTGATACTCATCAAAGAAACATATGAAATATCATAAACTCGCTCAGATGAGAGCAGCAGTGCATTAGGTGTATCAACATCTAATTTAAAGAGCAAATCTGCATCAGTTTTTGAAGGTACTAAACCTAATTGTCCAAACAAATCACCTTGAAAATTAATTTTCTGAATTTGCTCAGCTGAGAATTGCACACGATATAAACCCATACCCTCATGATCCAACTCTAATACAAAGCCTTTTTTTTCAAATACTGTTTTTAAAAGCTTCCAACGTAATCGATTCCAACTTTTTATTGAATCTGGTTGAATAATTTGTTCTGCTGTTGAATCCAGTTCAACAAATCCTCTTACCTCATCCCCTTCGGCAATGCCTAACTCTGCGGCGATCGAATTGACGGCAGGTTCACTTAAAATTGGCCTTAATTGAATCGGAGAACTTAAAAACAAGGCGGTTAACAGCAACCATGCAAGAATAAAATTAGCCATTGGACCAGCTATAACAACTAGAGAGCGTTTCCAAAGTACTTGATGATTAAAAGCTCGAAGCTTTTGCTCTTCAGTAAATATCTCTCCATTGCGATTGTCGAGCATTTTTACATAACCACCTAAGGGGATGGCTGATAAAACAAATTCTGTATCGTAAGTATTCTTTGGTTTTTTTCGCCATAGAACAGGACCAAATCCAATCGAAAATCTCTCAACCGCAATACCACACCATTTAGCCGTGATAAAGTGACCAAATTCATGGAATCCAACCAAAATAAATATGGCAATCAGAAAAGCCAGTAGAGACATAGTTAATAGGTTCTTTGAATATATTTGGAAGTAAAATCTCTAACCATTTTATCTGCCTCTAAAATTGTTTCAAGATTTTCAACACTACTAATCTCGAGTGTATTTAAAACAGCATCAACCACTTCATGAATATGCGTAAATTTAATCTGAAGATTTAAAAATGCAGCAACAGCGATTTCGTTTGCAGCATTCATCAAAGTGGGTGCAGTACCACCCTGTCCAGCTACTTCACGGGCAAGTTTCAAAAGTGGGAATCTTTGATCATCCAGTGCATGAAAAGTTAAGTTTGATAACATTTCAAAGTCTAACTCTTGAACGCCTGAAGAGATTCTAGTCGGCCAGCCAAGACCATAAGCAATTGGAGTTCGCATGTCAGGCGCACCCATTTGTGCAATGATTGAACCATCAATATAACGAACCATCGAATGAATGATGCTTTGCGGATGAATCACTACTTTAATTTTTTCTGGCAGCGTATCAAACAACCACATTGCCTCAATTAACTCTAATCCCTTATTCATCATCGTTGCTGAGTCAACCGAAATTTTTCGTCCCATCGACCAGTTTGGATGCTTACAAGCCTCCGATGGAGTAATGTCCTGAAAGCTACTCAAGTCGCGATGCAAAAATGGTCCACCAGAAGCCGTAAGTAATAACTCTTTCACCACAAGATGCTGCTGAGTTGAATCTTGACCAATAGCTTTTTGAGGCAAACACTGATAAATTGCATTGTGTTCACTATCAATCGGCAACAACTCTGCTCCCGTTTTACGCACTAGATTAATCATTAACTCGCCAGACATGACTAAAGCTTCTTTATTAGCTAGTAATATCCTTTTGCCAAGCTTTGCAGCTTCTAGAGTAGGCAATAAGCCCGCCGCCCCTACAATTGCAGCCATAACTGTATCTACTTGAGATAGTTTCACGGCTTCAATAAGGCCATCTGGGCCATGCAAAACAGTAGTCTTAGTAGCGCCGATTAGTTTCCTTAATTTATTTGCTAAATCGAGGGTACTTACTACCGCAATCACCGGTTTAAATTCGAGGCATTGTTGTGCTAATTTTTCTATTTGAGTGTTGGCTGATAGTGATGCGATACAAAATTGATCAGGATGTTGGCGCACTACATCCAAGGTGTTTTCACCAATTGATCCAGTTGATCCTAAGATGCAAAGTTGTCTCATAAAATGACTTTCAATAGGAGTGCCGCCATAGGCAAAACAGGTAATATGGCATCGATCCGGTCCAGCACCCCACCATGACCTGGTAACAGATTACTACTGTCTTTCACCTTGGCAATTCTTTTTATTAAAGACTCAAATAAATCACCTACTACGCTCATAATTGCTAAAAAAAAGCCGATCAACAAAGCGCTGAAAATAGAGAAACGAGGCTCGGATATCAGAGAAAAAACAATCCCTATAAATAGGCCAACAATCAAGATACCACCCAGTACCCCCTCCCAAGACTTCCCAGGGCTAATATTGGATGCCAACTTATTCTTACCCAATTTTCTTCCGAAAAAATATGCTCCAATATCGGCGCACCAAACAATTCCTATTACTCCGAGGAATAACCATCGGCTCTCATCTCGAAGAACAATAGCTGCACAAAATACACCGACAAAAATAATAAATCCTAGTATTGATAAAAAGGGAATCCATTTTGGCAATGGAATGCTCAGACTCTTTTTTAAAAAAAATGGCACTATAAATAACCAAACCAATACAGCGAGGTAAATTGGATATTGGAATATATAACTCATTGAAGAGACAACGGGCGTGTCAAAGAAGCCTTCATGTTGACCAAGCAACCATGTCAAACAAATTAAAGTAAGAAAAGCATAAGCAATAGGTGTAGATTTCTTGGATGGCCAAAGAAATCTTCCCCACTCCCAAGCTGCAATCGATAAAATAACGATGAACGAGAGATACAAATCCAGCGCTGGCAATAGGAGAAAGATCGGTACAAACAGAATCAGAAGAAAAAGCGCTGTTAAAACTCTTGCTTTAAGCATTTTTTACAATTTGACTTTCCAATAGTTGATGGCCTGTTTGTCCAAATCTTCTTTCACGAAAGCGATACCAAGTTAAGGCATCTGCAAAGGCTTTTTGATCAAAGTCAGGCCAAAATATCGGAGTGTAATACATTTCCGTATAGGCTAATTGCCATATTAAAAAATTACTAATGCGCTGTTCTCCACCCGTCCGAATGAATAAATCTGGTTCCGGGGCATAGGACATCGACAAATAAGGGGATAACCATTCTTCTGTCATATTTTCTGGAAGAATGTCTGGATTATTTTCATAAGCTTGACGCATCGCATTCAGAATATCCCAGCGACCACCATAATTAGCTGCAATAGTCAAAACAAGACCAGTATTATTTTCAGTTAATTGTTGAGCGTGGGCAGCATTTTTACGGATGGGCTCAGGAAAAGCTGATAAGTCTCCGATTATCACTAACTTCACATTATTTTTGTTAATGAGATTAACTTGTCGCTTTAGAACTTTAAAAAACAATCTCATCAAAAAAGTTACTTCATGTG
This sequence comes from Burkholderiaceae bacterium, assembly GCA_947448305.1. Classification (GTDB taxonomy): domain Bacteria; phylum Pseudomonadota; class Gammaproteobacteria; order Burkholderiales; family Burkholderiaceae; genus Polynucleobacter. Next base: position 81,062 of record CANFME010000001.1, on the reverse strand, counting down.
GAGGGCGACGCCAATTCTCAGTACTAAACGCAAAAAGAGTTAAGTATTTAATGCCATAATTGGCGCACTCTTCGACAATTACCTTAACTGTATCAACACCCTTTGAATGGCCTGCCACTCTGGGCAAAAAGCGCTGGTTCGCCCATCGACCGTTACCATCCATAATGATGGCAACATGCGATGGAATCGCCTTAGGAGGAGGAACTGCGAGTGTAGAACTCTTAATCGTTGTCGTCATAAATTGAATTATTAGAGAAAACTCTAAACCGTCAAAATTTCTTTTTCTTTATCTTGCACTAATTTATCAACTTCTGCCACAAATTTATCAGTTCTTTTTTGGACATCATCTTGACTACGACGCTCTTCATCTTCTGAAATCAATTTATCCTTCGTTAATTTTTTTAAGGACTCATTGGCTTCACGACGTAAATTACGAATTGCAATTTTTGCATCTTCTCCCTCAGACTTGACAAGTTTAGCCAAATCTTTTCTTCTCTCTTCTGTGAGTGCGGGCATCGGTACACGTATCACATTACCCTGAGCAGCTGGATTTAGTCCTAAGTCAGAATCCCTAATTGCTTTTTCTACAACTTGCAACATGGGTTTTTCCCAAGGAGTTACAGTAATTGTGCGCGCATCAGCAAGACCTAATGCAGCAACTTGAGAAATAGGAGTTGGATTACCGTAATAATCTATTTGAATATGCTCGAGTATTCCCGTATGTGCTCTACCGGTTCGAATCTTCGCCAAAGAACCCTTAAAGGATTCGATCGATTTGATCATTTTTTGGTCTGCATTTGAGATAACTTCACTTGATGACATTTAAAACTCCTTCATTAAACATGTACTAGGGTACCTTCAGGTTCCCCATTGACCACCCGCATTAAAGCGCCTGGTTTTAAAATTGAAAACACTTTGATTGGTAATTCACGATCGCGACATAAAGCAAAAGCGGTAGCATCCATCACCTGTAAGTTTTTAACAATTGCCTCATCAAAAGAAATCGTATCGTAACGTGTAGCATGCGGATCTTTTTTAGGGTCACTTGAATAGATTCCATCAACTTTCGTCGCTTTTAAAACAATATCAACATTCATTTCAGCGCCACGAAGAGCAGCTGCAGTATCTGTCGTAAAAAATGGATTTCCTGTACCGGCAGCAAATATAACTACTTTACCCTCATTCATATGACGAATCGCTTTTGGACGAATATAAGGTTCAACTACTTGATCCATCCTTAAGGCTGACTGCACTTTGGCTTCAATTCCTTTTTGACGCAGTGAATCTTGGAGGGCTAAGGCGTTCATCATTGTTGCTAACATGCCCATATAATCGGCCGTTGCACGATCCATACCAGCAGCACCACCTGCCACACCTCGGAAAATATTTCCTCCGCCAATCACAATCGCTAATTTAACTCCAGATTGAACTACTTCCGCAATTTCTGAAACCATCGCTTCAATTGTTAAGGGATTAATCCCGTAAGAGTCGTCACCCATTAAGGCTTCACCAGATAGTTTTAATAAGACACTTTGATAAGCTGGCATAAACTCCCTTTCTTTAGCGATACTGATATTAAATATTATAAATCCCTAAAAAATAGGCGCTATAAAAAGCGCCTATTTTTGACCTACTATAAGCAACTATTTAAGATGCGTTTTTAGCCGCTGCAACTTGAGCTGCAACTTCTGCCGCAAAATCATCCTGACGCTTCTCAATGCCTTCACCAACGATGTACATAGTAAAAGATTGCACTGATGTGTCATTCGCTTTTAACATTTGCTCAACAGTTTGTTTATCGTTCTTTACAAACGTTTGATTCAAAAGTGATACTTCTTTCAAAAACTTCTGAACTGAACCTTCAACCATCTTGGCAACGATCTCAGCAGGCTTTCCTGATTCAGCAGCTTTTAGCTCAGCGACACTTCTTTCTGTTGCAATCTTGTCAGCAGGAACATCGGCTGTTGAAAGTGCCACTGGCTTCATTGCAGCGATATGCATCGCAACATCTTTAGCCGCAACTTCATTACCTTTGAACTCTACTAAAACTCCGATACGGGTACCGTGGATATAAGAAACTAATTGGTTTTCACCAGTAATTCTCTTAAAGCGACGAATTGAAATGTTCTCACCAATACGACCAATTAATTCGGCACGAATTTCTTCAATAGTCTTACCATCAATCGTTAAAGAAGATAAGGTCGCAATATCATCATTCGCAATACTGTTCTTGACTACTAATTCAGCGCAATCCTTTGTAAATTTCAAAAAGTCATCGTTTTTAGAAACGAAGTCTGTTTCGCAATTAATTTCGATTAAAACACCAGAATGACCATCAATAAATGAAGTGATTACACCTTCAGCCGTAACTCTAGAAGCTGCCTTGCTAGCTTTACTACCTAATTTAACTCTTAAAATTTCTTCCGCTCTAACTAAATCGCCTTCTGCTTCAGTTAAAGCTTTTTTACATTCCATCATTGGTGCGTCAGTTTTTGCTCTTAACTCACCCACCATCGCTGCGGTAATTGCTACCATTATTCCTTCCCTTCTTCAGTCGCTACTTCATTTTCTTTAATTGAATTAAGCACTTGCGTTACAGCACTTGCCTTCCCTTCAAGAATTACATCAGCCATTTCACGAACATACAAAGCAACTGCTTTACTTGAGTCATCGTTTCCAGGAATAATGTAATCAACTCCTTCAGGTGAATGATTAGTATCCACTACTGCTATGACAGGAATACCAAGCTTTTTAGCTTCAGTTAAAGCAATTTTGTGATATCCAATATCGACAACGAAAATAGCGTCTGGAATACCGGTCATATCTTGAATACCGCCCAAAGATTTAGCTAATTTTTCAACATCACGCTCATTCATTAACGCTTCTTTTTTAGACAAACGTTCCCAATCGCCAGCTTCACGCGCCGCTGTCATTTCTTTTAAACGCTTAATCGAGCCTTTAACAGTTTTAAAATTAGTTAAAGTACCGCCCAACCAGCGTGCATCAACATAAGGCATGCCTGCACGTGCAGCTTCCTCAGCAATAATTTCTTTTGATTGACGCTTTGTACCAACAAAAAGGATTGTTCCGCGATTTGCTGAGATAGATTTAGCAAATTTAAGAGCATCTTGGAATAAAGGAAGCGTCTTTTCTAAATTGATAATGTGGATTTTGTTGCGATGCCCATAAATATATGGTGCCATTTTTGGGGACCAGAAACGGGTTTGATGGCCAAAGTGGCAACCAGCTTCGATCATTTCGCGCATGGATACTGACATTTTTTTCTCCTAAGGGTTTAAACTAAAGCCAAATCCTGATTACGCTAAATAACGTCACCCCGGATGGTTTGGCTTGCGATTCTTTGAATATGGAATAATTAATTAGACCGTTGTTCAAAGTTTCAATATTATAAGATATTTTTGAGATAATTACTACATAATGAAACCATTGTTTACCAACACAAAAGATCTCGACGGCATGCGAGAAGCAGGTCGATTAGCTAGTGAAGTGCTTGATTTCATTACTCCTCATCTGCAAATTGGCATCAGTACTGAGTCAATAGACCGCCTTTGCCATGAATATATGCGCGATGTGCAAAAAACAATTCCAGCGCCGCTCAATTATCAACCACCTGGTTACCCTCCTTTTCCTAAGTCAATTTGTACTTCAGTTAATGATGTCATTTGTCACGGCATACCTAGTGATCGCATCCTGAAATCTGGAGATATCGTCAATTTAGACATCACTGTAATTACAGAAGCAGGCTTTTATGGTGATACGAGTCGGATGTTTTTAATTGGCGAACCATCCATACTATCTAAGCGTCTTTGCCAAATCACCTATGAATGTATGTGGTTAGGTATTGCTGTTGTTAAGCCAGGAGCTCGTTTAGGCGATATTGGTTATGCCATTCAAAACCACGCAGAAAAATCAGGATATTCCATTGTTAGAGAGTATTGTGGACACGGTATTGGTAAAGTTTTTCACCAAGACCCTCAAATTCTTCACTATGGCCGCCCTGGTCAAGGTGAAGAGTTACTCGAGGGGATGACATTCACGATTGAACCAATGATTAATGCAGGACGCAGAGATATACGTACCATGCCTGATATGTGGACAGTCAAGACCAAAGATCGAAGTTTGTCGGCTCAGTGGGAGCATACAGTCTTAGTTACAGCAACTGGCGTTGAAGTATTAACCAAATCAGATGGCTCTCCAAAGCCGCCCGAGATTGTAAAGAACAACATCAACATAGGCTAAAAAGACTTTTACTGATGAATAAGTTTGCAACCCTTAAGAGTTTTATCTTCAAAGAATTTAGTACCAATGGGAAAGTAAATCTTCTGACAAAACAACTCAGCAGAGCAGCCCAAACTATTTTAGAAGAAGCGTGGGTTGAAGCTGGACTCTCTGACTTTCCAATTGCGGTATCACCTTGTTTGGTCGCAGTTGGTGGGTTTGGACGAGATGAGTTATTTCCTTATTCCGATGTTGACATTTTGGTTTTACTGAACTTTGGCGTCGAGCAGCCCGAATTTAACCTGTATAAGGATAAGTTAGAAAAATTCATCACACTTTGTTGGGATTATGGATTAGAAATTGGATCTTCAGTAAGAACAGTAGATGAGTGTATCGAAGAGTCTAAAAAGGATATTACAATCCGTACCGCACTTTTGGAGTCCAGGTTTCTCTGTGGTAACCGTAAACTTTACCAATCGTTTACATCCCAATATGACGCTGCAATGGATCCAAAATCTTTTTTCCTCGAAAAGCTTTTAGAGTTGCGCCAACGACATCAAAAATATCAAAATACACCCTACTCTCTAGAACCAAATTGTAAAGAAAGCCCTGGAGGATTAAGAGATATTCAGGCTATTCTTTGGATGACTCGAGCGGCTGGATTTGGTTCAACAATTAATGACTTGAGTATTAGAGGCATATTAACCCCTAGAGAGACCAGGGAATTAAATAAGAACTATAAACTCTTACAAACTATTCGAGCGCATTTACATATGATTTCGAATCGTCGCCAGGATCAATTAATTTTTGAAGCACAAACCCCTTTGGCAGCATGTTTTGGCCTTGAAAGTACTCAAGCAAAGCGGGCTAGTGAACAAATCATGCGCAGGTATTACTGGGCAGCTAAAGCAGTAAATCAATTGAATGAAATTCTCATTCAAAATATCAAGGCATTAATCTTTCCAAAAGAAGCTTCTCGCTCTATACCAATTTCAGAACATTTTGTAGAGAAAAATAATCAACTAGATATTATTGACCCATTATTTTTTGAGCGTCATCCAGAGTCTATTTTCTTGGCATTTTTGACATTCTCTCAACATTTATCGCTAGACGGATTCTCTAGCCAATCTCTGAGGTCTTTATATAACTCGAGAGAGTTAATGGATAAAAAATGGCGCGAAGCCCCTCAAAATAGAGCTCAATTTATCGAAATCATTAAGCAGCCAAAAGGTCTTACACGCACCCTTCAATTAATGAATCAAACGAGTGTACTGGGTCGATATCTACCACCATTTAGAAAAATTGTTGGTCAAATGCAGCATGATTTATTTCACGTTTATACAGTTGATCAGCACATTTTGACCGTTCTTAAAAATGTACGCCGATTCTTTGTTCCTGAACTAGCTCATGAGTTCCCATTTTGCTCTCAGTTAGCCGCCAATTTTGATAAGCCATGGTTATTAGTACTAGGTGCACTCTTTCACGATATTGCTAAGGGTCGAGGTGGGGATCACTCAGATTTAGGCAAAAAGGATGTTCGTATTTTTGCTAAACAGCATCAATTAGCCCCTGAAGACTCAGAATTGGTCTCTTTTTTAGTAGCCGAGCATTTGTCAATGAGTCAATTTGCCCAAAAACAAGACATCACTGATCCCGAAGTAGTTCAGGCTTTCGCTAATAAGGTAAAAGATGAGAAACATCTAACGGCGCTTTATTTACTTACGGTTGCTGATATTAGAGGGACAAGTCCCAAAGTCTGGAATGCCTGGAAAGCGAAATTGCTAGAGGATCTTTATAAAATAACACTCAAATTTTTAGGTGGCGCAAGATATGACACGCACTCACAACTTGAACAATGTCAGCAAAAAGCCCAAGAAATTCTGAGATTGCATGGTTTAAGAAGTGATGCACATCTTGAACTTTGGCACCAATTAGACGTTGGATTCTTTTTAAAGCACGACCCTGATGATATTGCATGGGTCACAAGACATCTCTTCAATAAGGTTAAATCAGAAAAATCGATTGTCTGTGCTCGAATTTCTCCAATTGGAGAGGGATTGCAAGTATTTGTGTATACAGCCGATCAAGGGGATTTGTTCGCTAGAATTTGTTCCTATTTTGACAAGAGTAAATTTAATATCTTAGATGCGAACATTCAAACCACTAAACATCACTATGCTTTAGATACCTTTCAAATTAGTTATCTCGATGGTTCTGAAATTGCTGCTTATAGGGATTTGATTCAAATGATTGAACATGATTTGACAGAAATCATCACTAGAAACTTGGCTTTACCTGAGGCTTTTAAAGGCAGAATTTCAAGGCAATCGAGAACCTTCCCTGTGCAGCCTCTAGTTAGTTTAGTGCCTGACGAAAGAGGCGATTCTTTTATTCTTTCATTGTCTGCAAGCGATAGAGTTGGTTTACTTTACGGAATCTCTAAAGTACTAGTTAAACATCAAATTTCTCTTAAATCAGCCCGCATTAATACTCTTGGCGAACGAGTTGAAGACACCTTATTACTCGACGGCGAGAAATTAAAGCTTAATCCTAAATTGCAAATTCAATTAGAAACCGAATTATTTGAAGTACTAGGTGTTTGACACGCCACAAAATGAAAGGCGAAGATCTCTAATCTGCTTTGCCTATCATGCCTAACATCGTTTCCTCGTCTATCACAGTGATATTCAAAGCTTTAGCCTTCTCGAGTTTACTTCCAGCATCAGAACCCGCTAGTAAATAACTGGTCTTGGAAGAAACGGCACTGGAAACCTTCGCGCCATGTTTTTCTAACAAGAGTTTTGCTTCATCTCTGGACATAGTTGGCAAAGTTCCTGTAATCACTACGGTCTTATCATGAAAAGACGACTCCAGGACTATCTCAGAAATTTCTTCTGGATTAACACCACTCGCTAATAGCTGCTCAATCACTTCGCGGTTATGGCTTTCTGACATGAAGCTAATAATTGACTGTGCCACAACTGGTCCGACATCTCTGACCTTTAATAAGTCCTCTAATGATGCGTCCATTAGCGCTTCAATCGTTCTATATGACTTTGCTAAATCTTTTGCAGTTGTTTCGCCAACATGCCGTATTCCTAAGGCAAAAATAAATCTTGCTAATGAGGCAGATTTTGAGGCGTCAATCGCACTCAATAAATTTTGAATTTGTTTTCCCTCGGCTAAATCTTGGCCTTTTTTTTGCTTACTGGGATCATTGGCATTGACATAAAATAATTGTACAAGTTTATTTAAACTGTATTGAAGCTTGTATAAATCAGCTGGGTTCGAGATGATATTTTCATCAACTAACTTATCTACAATTTTTTCACCTAAACCATCAATATTCATAGCCCGACGATGCGCAAAATGAATAATTGCTTGCTTTCTTTGCGCCGGACAAAACAATCCTCCTGAGCATCTTGCAATGGCCTCACCAGCAAGCTTTTCAATGTGTGAATGACAGATTGGACAAGTTATCGGAATGTTGTAAGGCTGCGTAAATTGCGGTCGTTGCTGCAAATCAACGCTGACAATTTCTGGAATCACATCGCCAGCCCTTCGAACAATAACATGGTCACCTATTCGAATATCTTTTCGTGAAATTTCATCTTGATTATGCAAGGTCGCATTGGTGACAGTGACGCCACCGACTAAGACAGGATCTAGTCTTGCAACAGGAGTAATCGCGCCGGTTCTACCAACTTGAACTTCGATGGCTAGTACTTTGGTGAAAGCTTCTTGAGGTGGAAATTTATGTGCAATCGCAAATCGTGGTGCTCTTGATACATAGCCCAATTGATTTTGAAATGCATAACTATTAACTTTATAAACCACCCCATCAATGTCGTAAGGAAGGAGTAATCTTTTATCACCAATTTGCTTAAAAAATGCCATTAATGCAGATACGTTATTGGCAATACAACGCTCCTCACAAACAGGAATCCCCATCTCTTGATAACGATCAATTAATTGGCTGTGGGATATTGGAAGCCAATTTGCAGGAATCAGCTCACCAATACCATAAGCAAAGAATGATAACTTCCGACTCGCGGTTACTAGGGGATCTAACTGCCTTAAGCTTCCTGCAGCGGCATTTCTTGGGTTAGCAAATTCTTTTGCACCAAGCTCTCTCTGAATTTGATTGAGTTCATAAAAATCAGAATGTCGCATGAATACTTCACCACGCACTTCGATTCTAGTTGGGATATCTGAACCTATTAGTTGTTTAGGGATTGAGGCAATCGTCTTAATATTGTCAGTCACGTTTTCACCGGTACTGCCATCACCTCTAGTCGCTGCTCTGACTAATTTACCATTCTCATACAGAATAGAAATAGCTAGCCCGTCAAATTTTAGTTCACAAGAGTATTCGAATAGTGGGCTTAATAAGCCTTCATGGCAGCGTTTATCAAAAGCAATTGCTTCTTCCTCTGTCAATGCATTATTAAGGGAGAGCATTGGGGTACCATGAACCACCGGCGAAAAAACCTCATTCGCATATCCACTGACTTTTTGGGAAGGCGAATCTGCCGAAATCCAAGTCGGATACTCTTTTTCAATCTTAAGTAATTCGCGGAACAGCTGATCATAATCAGCGTCAGGAATTTGCGGAGCATCATTCAAATAATAGGCTTGATCATGCTGCGCAATCTCTTCTTTTAACTTAATATATCTTGCCTTAATTAAATCTGACATATAAGTATCAAACTTAATTAAAAAGTCTTAATGCAGATGCACTACCGGGTTCTATGTGACGATCCTTCATTAATTGGTAAATTGGTTGAAGTTGGTTTTGAATGTTTTGCGTCAATAAAATACTTAAGGGTTGGCTGTTATCATCTAAAAGTCTGCCGTCTAGCTCTTTAGCTAACAGTTGTCCCATCTCAAGCATTTTAATAAAGGGATTTAAATCTACTGGAATGAGAGGAACATCAAAACTAAAATAAATCTGATCAACTCGCATTGTTTGGAGGTCATCCCTTAAGAAGTTTAAAGCAGCTACTTGAGCCTTAAATAATAGGACATCATCCAACATATAGTTAAATGAAGACCCTTCCCTCGACAATTGAAAACCATGACTCAAAAGTTTACTCTGAATTTCAGAACATTGCCAACTCAACATATTCGAAGTTAAGTTAAAACCCAACTGAATGTCGCATTGAATAGCAAACTGGTCTAAATCAGTCGCGTCATTCAAAATATCATTTAATGGGGGTATATCAATTTCCGCATCAAGCTCTTGTGAAAGATTTTGTAGTAGACCAAGAAACTCCGCTAACTGTTCGGACTCAATAGGTCCCCTTCGATTTGCTAGTTGAAGACCGGCCTGTAATTCTCGATATACGTTGTTAATCTGAATTAACTCCCATGAAGAATTGATTGAGCTGGTATGTGAAGAGTCTTCCGTAAGCCCCTCAAAAACCACTCGTAAATTGTCTTTATTGGAAAGCTTCTGAACACATTCAATGATTTCGGATCCGCTTATCGGCAATGAAAATCGAAAAGCGACAACGCAGTCAATATTAGGATCAATGCGTGAAACATAACTACTTGTTTTAAAGACTTCAAACGGCCTGATATTGGCGTCTAGCTCACTACTCGAATTTAACTCGGATAGTGCAAGAGTATGCTCTGAAGTATCTTGCGTAATGCCAAAAGAAGGCTCCTTACGTTGGGAATCTAAAGTCTCATCGGATCTTCGATTGACTTCTGAAAAAGAGGAGGTTTGAACTGAGTCTTTTTTAATATTGTCAGAACTATAGGCACTTTGCAACGAGGCTTGCAATTCTTTTTTTAACTTCGATTTTTGCGCACGTGCCAAATTGTAAATAACAATCGAAATGATGATGACTACCCCAATGAAGACTAGGGCAATCTGAAGGTCAATTTGATTAGTAAAAATGAAATTGTTCACTGGTTACATTATTCTAAAATTAAGCAATTTGAAGCAAGTTGGATGCAGACTGTAAATCAACTGCAACAACCCTCGAAACACCCTGTTCCTGCATGGTAACACCGATTAATTGGTTCGCTATTTCCATCGTAATCTTATTGTGTGAAATAAATAAAAACTGTGTATTTTTTGACATTTTGGCAACAATATCAGCATACCTTGCTGTATTGGCATCATCCAATGGGGCATCAACTTCATCCAATAAGCAAAACGGGGCAGGATTGAGTTGAAACATGGAGAAAATTAATGCAATCGCTGTTAATGCCTTTTCGCCACCAGACAATAAATGAATTGTGGAGTTTTTCTTACCCGGTGGTTGAGCCATGACTTGGACACCAGAGTCTAATATTTCATCACCCGTCATAACCAGCTTCGCGTTACCGCCGCCAAATAAGGCTGGGAATAATATAGAGAAATGTTTATTTACTTCATCAAAAGTACCTTGCAAGAGTTCACGAGTTTCACCATCAATTTTTAAAATTGCATCAGTTAAAGTCTGGATCGCTTCATTTAAATCAGCTGATTGTGCATCTAAAAATCCTTTTCTTTCTCTAGAGGACTTTAATTCATCCAAGGCAGCCATATTCACAGGGCCTAGAGATTGTATATTTCTCTGAATTTCATTAACTTGAGATTGCAACAAATTAACCTTAACACTCTCATTCATAAGTTGTGAAATCTCAGCGATGTTGGCTTGAGCTTCTTCCAATAGAGTTGCAAATTGTTCAACAGTCAATCTAGCAGCTTGTTCTTTTAATTGTGCGGCAGTAATTCGATCGCGGATAGGATTAATGTCTCTTTCAGTGATTAATCTGTTTTCATCGAATGCTTTAATATCGAACATTAATCCATCAAAAATAGTTCGTGCTTGGGTAAGGTTTTCTTCAGATTCAGAGCGTTGATTCAACAAATCTTGCAGTCGATCCTCATTCTCGATACTACTGACCTGTTCTAATTCCAACTGATTTTGTATCGTCTTTTGTTGCACAGCTTCTAGTTGTTCTTGCGCCGTTTGAATATCTTTAGTGAGATCAACTTGACGTTGCTTTAATGAACGTAAAGTAAAACTTGCCTCCTGTACAGAAGTCAAAATATCTTGACGTTTTTGCATGCCCAGCTCGCGACTCGCAATCAACGCTTGATTTTCATTTTGTAAAAGTTCATAGGTGCTAGCTAACTCTTCTAACTGAGCAGTAATTTCCTCAGAGGTAGCCGTATTTTCTAATGACGAACTTGCATATTCTTCTAATAGGTTTTGCGCATCTTGTAAGCTAATGTTTAACTGTTCAGCTTTTGAGAAGTAATCAATCTCAGCCTGACGCAACTGCATTGTTTCTACCTCAAAACGATGGGCATCCTTAACTGCTTGCTGAGCATATAAGCGATCTTCTTGAGCTTGGGCATATGCAGCTTGATAGTTCGACTTTGCAGAACTATTTTCAAGCTGCGCCTCTTCGAGCATCATTAGGTCTGATTTAAGTTGTTTTTCTAAATCTTCGATTTCTTTTGCTCTTGCAATCAAACCGGCTTGTTCATTATCCTCAGCATAGACTTGAACACCCACACGAGAAACAATGTGACCTGACTTTGTAACAAAAATTCCACCGACTGGAAGATCTTTACGTTTTGACAATGCTTCACTTACTGTATCTATAACAAAGACATTGTTTAACCACTCATTCATCACATGTGTAAGACCTAAATCTTTGACCTTCACTCGGCTAGCGAATGGTGTGAACTGACTATTTTGTGGCTGTTTGATTGATTCATTTTGTAAATTATGCTCAAACCAGGCAACCCGTCCAGGTGGTTTTTGATCTACAAAAGTAAGGACAGACTCTAACTGAGATGACTCAATAGCACCTAATCTCTCATGCAAAATTGCCTCAATCGCAGGTTCCCAACCAGTTTCTACTTGAATTTTTTGCCACAATCTAGGTAAATTAGCTAGATTATTTTTATCTAGCCAAGGCTTTAATTTTCCTTGAGCCTGGATTTGAGCTTGGAGATTTTTTAAAGCGTTTAACTTTGCTTGGGTTTGACTAATTGAGTTATTGGCTTTTAATAAAACTTCTTGTGCCATTGAGCTTGCTTGTTCAGCTTGAGGAATATTTGCCTCTGCTTGCTGTTGCTTAAGTTGCGCTTCATCTCTTTTCTTAATTGCACTTTCATTTCGATCAATTGCCATAGCAAGCGCTTGTTCATCAGGTCTAATCAATTGATCTAATTCTATTTTTATACGTGCAATACGTTGTTGCGTTAGTTGAGTTTGATTCGAGACACCTTGGGCTACGGCATTTAATCTGGCAATTTCTTTTTCTTGATGATTAATGGATTGTCGGGTAGATTCGACCTTATTTTTTGATGTGTTCCATTGCTCCTCAGTCAAAGACATTTCTGATAAGTGCTGAGCTAATAACTCTTGATAACTTGCTTCTTTTTCAAGAGACTCTTCAATTTCCTCCAAAACAAGACCAATTTGCTCTTGAGCCAGTTGAAGTTGAGTATCCCAGCGAGTTTGTTGATTTGCTAAATCGGCTAGTTGTTCAGTAAGTCGCTGTTTTGAGTTGTCGTTAAAACGCATTTCAGACTCTATTTGAGAAATCAGTGCATTGACTTCATACAACTTACCTTGAGCATCATTGACCTCATTTTGCAAATCGAACTGAAGACTGCGTTTAGCTTCTAGCTCAGATTCAACGGATCTTAACTTTGCTGTGAGTTCTTCAAAAGCCAATTGTTGCTCTCGAATTATCACTGATTGGGTATTTTGTTCTTGCTCACCTTCAATTTTTCTCATCAACCATAACAATTGTTGCTTTTCTGTCATGTTTTTTTGATAAGTTTGAAACTTCTCTGCAACCTCTGCTTGAGATTCAAGTTTGACTAACTGACTATCCAATTCACGCAAAACATCCCTTACGCGAGTAAGGTTTTCTTGAGTACTCTCAATACGAGATTCCGTTTCTCTGCGCCGCTCTTTATATTTAGATACTCCCGCAGCTTCTTCGAGAAAGATTCTTAACTCTTCAGGCTTTGCTTCAATAATCCTAGAAATCATGCCTTGGCCAATAATGGCATAGGCACGAGGCCCTAAGCCCGTTCCTAAAAACATATCTTGAATATCTTTTCTTCTAACATTTTGTTGATTAATCAAGTAGTTAGATGTGCCATCACGTGTTAAAACACGTTTTACAGAAATTTCACCAAATGCTGCCCACTGGCCTTGTGCCTTGCCATCAGTATTATCGAAAACGAGTTCTACGCTAGCTCTTCCCGATGGCTTTCTGAGTCCTGAACCATTAAAAATAACGTCTTGCATGGATTCCCCACGCAATTCACTAGCCCTTGACTCGCCTAGTACCCAACGTACAGCGTCGATAATGTTTGATTTACCACAGCCGTTTGGGCCGACAACGCCTATTAATTGACCTGGGAGGTCAAAGTTAGTAGGATCTACAAAGGATTTAAAACCCGCAAGTTTGATTGATTTAAGTCTCACAGCAATTTAATTTTCAGTCAAATAAACTTAGATAATAGCAAGACTAGGAAGTATTCTCTGATTTTTATCAATTAAAAGTCTTCACGATATAAAATAGTACTTATTATCCTACTGAAATTACAACATTTATTTAATTATGACAAACACAAATAACCAACCATTAGAAAACCTAATCAATTTAGCTTGGGATGATCGTGCCAACATTAATCAACAAAACGTTACTGCAGAATTAAAAAATGCTGTTGCGAGCGTTATCGATGGATTAAACAATGGGAGCTTAAGAGTTGCCACTAGAATCAGTGTGGGTAACTGGACTGTGAATCAATGGGTCAAAAAAGCTGTGCTTTTGTCATTCAAATTACAAGATAATGAAGTAATGCCTGCCGGAGGTTTTACGCAGTTTTATGACAAGGTACCTAGTAAATTTGCCGATTACACAGCCGCAGATTTTGCTGCTGGTGGCTTTAGAGTTGTTCCACCTGCCATTGCAAGACGTGGATCATTTATTGGTAAAAGCGTTGTCTTAATGCCGTCTTACGTCAACATCGGAGCTTATGTAGATGAGGGATCCATGGTGGACACTTGGGCAACAGTTGGTTCTTGTGCACAAATCGGTAAAAACGTTCACTTGTCAGGCGGTGTTGGGATTGGTGGAGTGTTAGAACCTGTCCAAGCTGGACCAGTGATTATTGAAGATAACTGTTTCATTGGTGCGCGTTCCGAAGTTGTAGAAGGCGTCATTATTGAAGAAAACAGTGTTTTGTCTATGGGCGTATACATTGGTCAAAGTACCAAGATTTATGATAGAGAAACGGGTGAAGTGCATTATGGAAGAGTTCCTGCCGGATCAGTGGTAGTGCCAGGCTCTATTCCGTCAAAAGATGGCAAATATAGTCTTTACGCTGCGATTATTGTCAAAAAAGTAGATGCCCAAACCAGAGCTAAGACAGCTATTAATGATTTATTAAGAGATTAATTATTTTCATGTTGATCAAAATTTTTGGGATACCAAATTGCAATACTGTGAAAAAAGCACGCGATTGGCTTACCAGCAATAATATTCCCTATGAATTTGTGGATTTCAAGAAACAAATACCAACCGAGCCTCAAGTGCAAGGTTGGTTAGCTAGGGTTGAACTTGACCAGCTAATTAATCGCAAAGGTACTACATGGCGATCACTCTCTGAAGATCAACAAAAATTAGCACAAACCCAAGCTGGAGCGATCGCTTTAATGCTTTCTAAACCATCTGTCATTAAACGCCCAGTACTACAATCTGAAGATCAAATCATGTTGGGGTTTGATGAAATCAAATACACCAATTTTTTTAAATAAAACTTATGCCCGAAAATCAATTAACTATTACCCAACAATTAGCACAAGGTCTTATTGCTCACCCCTCGGTAACACCTTTAGATGGTGGAATTCAACAGTTAATTGCGAGTCGCTTAAAACAACTAAATTTTAGTTGCGAAACGATCATGAGCGGTCCAGACGATTTTTTGGTTACGAACTTATGGGCTTTACGCAGAGGAACTGACGGAGCCCAAGCTAAATGTTTAGTCTTTGCTGGACATACCGATGTAGTCCCACCTGGTCCCTTAGATAAATGGGATAGCAACCCCTTTGTGCCAGTTATTAAAGACGGTATATTGTACGGTCGAGGAGCAGCAGATATGAAAAGCTCTTTAGCCGCGTTCGTTGTAGCAACTGAAGAGTTTGTCCAGCAATATCCTATGCATGCAGGTTCGATTGCGTTTTTATTGACTAGTGATGAAGAAGGTCCTAAAAATACCGATGGCACCGTAGTAGTAGTGAATAAATTAAAGGAAAGACAAGTAAAACTTGATTACTGTATCGTTGGAGAACCGACTAGTAGTCAAGTTTTCGGTGATACGATCAAAAATGGAAGGCGTGGATCACTATCAGCCAAATTAAGTGTTAAGGGAATTCAAGGCCATGTCGCCTACCCTCACTTGGCTCGTAATCCAATTCATCAAGTTGCACCTGTTTTAGCTGAGTTAGCTCTTATTCAATGGGATAACGGGAATGAATATTTTCCTCCTACAACTTGGCAAACGTCTAATTTCCATGCTGGAACCGGAGCAACCAATGTGATTCCAGGTGATGCTGTGATTGATTTTAACTTTCGCTTTGCCTCAGTAAGTACTGCCTCTAGTTTAGCTAAACAAGTGGAAGATATTCTAAATAAACATCAATTAGAGTATGAAATATCTTGGAACCAAGGGGGTGAGCCGTTCTTAACTCCAAGGGGTGAATTGTGTGATGTTTTACAGTCTGCAATTAAAGAGAAAACTGGTGTGGATGCAGAGCTGTCAACTACGGGCGGCACTAGTGACGGTCGCTTTATTGCAAAAATTTGTCCTCAAGTAGTTGAGTTTGGACCAATAAACGCCACAATTCATCAAGTAAATGAAAATATCAACATCAATGATATAGAATCACTGAAAGATATTTACTTTACGGTACTAAAAAAATTAATGATTCATTAAGCAATCTTTATTAGAGACATCTAAATACCCTTGGAAGAAGACCCTCAAAGTTTTGATCAAGCCATTGATCAAATTACTGAAATTTTAAATGGCTCCAATGTCTATTTTGGTCATGGTGCCCCTGAAGCAGCTAGCGAAGCGCTATGGCTGATAGCTCACTGTGTTGGTATTTCCCCGGTTCAAGCACTAGATCATTTGGATGAACCTTATGATGCAGACGCCTATGTCCAAGCCTTGAGAATTGTCGAGGAAAGGATTCAAACCAGAACTCCTCTTGCTTATATATTAAAAGAAGCTTGGCTTATGGGTCACTGTTTTGAATGTGATGAGCGTAGTATTATTCCCCGATCGTTCATAGCAGAATTAATCACTCAAGGTGATCTCGATGATTTCTTACCGCCCGATGGGAAAGCCTTAGATCTGTGTACTGGTAATGGCTCTTTAGCAATTCTTCTTTCTTTGAATTATCCAGATATCCAAGTTTGTGCAAGTGACATCGACTTAAATGCGCTCGCCCTAGCCCAAAAAAATATTCTTAACTATGAATTGTCAGAAGTAATAGAAATTATTCATAGTGATTTATGGCTCGATTTACCTGAGCCTAATGAAGAGAATCGATTTGATTTAATTGTTTGTAACCCACCTTATGTCAATCAAATGACAATGCAAAAATTACCGGCAGAGTATTTGAAAGAGCCATGGCTGGCACTAGATGGTGGCGAGGATGGAATGTATCTCATTCGCAAGATTATTCAAGATGCGAAAAACTATTTGAATGAACGAGGAGCTCTAGTCATCGAAATTGGAAATGAATACGATAACTTTATCAATGCTTTTCCAGAATTAGAAGTTCAGTGGCTTGAGGTTTCCAGTTCTAACCGTCAAGTTTTACTCATATTAGAAGAAAATCTTCCCTAGTCACAAATTTAGATCTTTTTAGAATCCAATCTAAACCAAGTCAAACTTTCGAATAAGTGTTGTTAACGCTACTCGAATTTCATGTGGTATTGGAGTAGGTTTTTGATCATTTCGATTCACATAAACATGTGTGAACCGGCCTAAGGCACATAGCGCTGGGTCATTATTTTTAAAAATGCCCAGACGGTAAACAACGCTTGAATTACCTATTTTTTCAACGGCAATCCCCACAAAAACCTCATCGGGAAAAGCGATTGAGGAAAAAAATTGACAATGGTTATCAACTACAAGACCCACAACTTTACTTTCTTGAAAATCAATAAATCCTTGTTCTACCAAGTTTAAATTAACTGCTGTGTCAAAAAAAGAAAAATAGACAACATTATTCACATGCTTGTAAACATCATTATCTGACCAACGGGTAGAGATTTTGACAATTTTCGGAAAGTCATTGCGGGTTAGTTGAGGAACTTTAGACATCAAAATACTCTAAATACTAAAAATCACGCACCAACTGTAAAGCGACTTCAATTCTTTCAACAGCATGAATTTCCATTGAATCAAACTGAACTCCTTTAGGCATATTGGCTTTGGGAATAATCGCTTTTTTGAAACCTAATTTAGCTGCTTCGCGTAATCGTTCTTGCCC
The DNA here is from genome assembly GCA_947448305.1 of Burkholderiaceae bacterium. Lineage (GTDB taxonomy): Bacteria > Pseudomonadota > Gammaproteobacteria > Burkholderiales > Burkholderiaceae > Polynucleobacter. Next base: position 63,285 of record CANFME010000001.1, on the reverse strand, counting down.
TCTGGGACAAGCTCTAATTTCACCAGCAAGACCTACTTCACCAAAAACGACTAAGTCTTTAGGTAAGGCTTTATTTTTCAACGAGGATTGAATTGCAAGTAATACAGCTAAGTCTGCTGCAGGTTCTGAAATTTTCACCCCACCTACCGCATTTAAAAAAACATCTTGATCAAAGCATGAAATTCCAGCGTGACGATTCATCACAGCTAATAACATGGCCAAACGATTTTGTTCAAGACCAACCGCTAATCTTCTCGGGTTAGGGATGTGAGAACTGTCTACTAGGGCTTGAATTTCTACCAAGATTGGCCTACTCCCCTCTTGCGTAACGAGAACACAAGCTCCGGGAACAGAATCACTACTTTGGGATAAGAAAAGAGCCGATGGATTATTAACACCCTTTAAACCTTTTTCTGTCATAGCAAAAACGCCCAGCTCATTGACTGCACCAAAACGATTTTTAATTGCTCGCACCAGTCGAAACGAAGACTGCGTGTCCCCTTCAAAATAGAGAACCGTATCGACAATATGCTCTAAAACACGTGGTCCAGCTATATTGCCCTCTTTGGTAACGTGACCCACTAAGATTAAGGAAATCCCGGTAGATTTAGCTAAACGTGTTAATTGCGCAGCACACTCACGAACTTGCGCCACCGATCCTGGAGCTGAAGTTAATTGATCAGAATAGACGGTTTGAATCGAATCAATGACTGCCACCTTAGGCCTAGCTGATTCAAGAGAGTGTAGTATTTTATCCAGCTGAATTTCAGGATATACAACTAAATCAGGGGCGTCACTATCAATCCTTTTTGCCCGAAGTGCAATTTGAGCAGCAGACTCCTCACCACTTACATACATTACAGGGATCGACTCAAGACTAAGGTTTGCTAGCGTTTGCAATAACAACGTGGACTTCCCAATCCCCGGATCTCCACCGATGAGAACAACTCCAGCATCAACAAGCCCGCCGCCTAAGACACGATCAAATTCTGAAATCCCAGTTGAAATTCTCCCAAAGTCCTCCAACGCAATTTCTGATAGCTTTTGGTTAGGAGTGGTTTTTGCAATGCTAGCATACCGATGCTGAGTCTTTTGCTCAATGGTTTCTTCTAAGGAGTTCCACTCATTACAAGCAGGACATTGTCCCTGCCACTTTGGGAAGTCAGCTCCACACGCATTACAAACATATTGAGTTTTATTTTTTGCCATTGTTAGAAAGGAGAGGTATTACGGTTTTCTTGGGCTCGTTTAGCAGCATCTTTTCGACGCTCCTCAACTTCCGCCTCACGGAGTGCTTTTTCACGTTGCTTCTCCTCAAAACTTGCACGATTGTTGGCTCTAATTTGCACTTGCTTTGGGTCAGCTCTTTCAGCCACTCTTTGCTGCTCCTCCTCATCTTTAAGTGCTTTTTTTATATCTCTTTGGCGAGTATGTAGAAGATTTTCTTGTTCAAAAAGATCTTTTTCTTCACGTTGTAATTGTTTTTTTGCCTTAGTAGTGCAACTTGTCGTAAAAAACAAATCTTTACAAGCTTGAACATCCGAATCAAAGCGAAACTTTAACCAATCTCTTTTTAAATCCAACTGTTCTTGAATTTGATCTAACTGTAGAAGTTCATTGTCTAAGCTAGGATTGGCCTTTGCAAAGGTGATAAAACTACAACATATTAACAAGCTTACAAGCCAATGTTTGAGCACTGATTCTGATCCTTTAACCAAGCTGCAAGGCTAATTGGTAAAGATTGGTTGATCTCGCGCCGCTTCTACAAAAAGCCAGAATAGGTTTTGGTAGAGTATCCAAAAATTCTGACATCTGTTGAACCTGAGCTTGAGTAATTTGACCGCTGATGACTGGTAGGTACGCAAAAGATAGCCCAGCAGATTTAACGGCTTGTTCAATATCTGTATGCAAGGGTTGGTCTAGTCCACCTTCAAAATCGGGTCTATTATCGATCACAGTCTTATAGCCTGCAGCAGCAATTTCTGGAATGTCTTCAGCAAAAATCTGACCAGCCGTTCCAAATTGACTATTGTGTGAAATGATTGATACTGACATGTGATTTCCTTTATATAAAGTAGGTTTTAAGTTATTGAATTAATACCGTCAAATAATTACTGGATCTGAGATAGACCTTGAGCCAAGTCGTTGATTAAATCATCAACATGTTCAAGACCTACGGACAAGCGAACTAAACCTTCCACAATCCCCGCCTTTTCACGATCTGCTGGAGGCATCCGACCATGCGTAGTCGTAGCAGGATGGGTAATTGTTGTTCTCGTATCACCTAAATTTGCTGTGATAGAACAAATTTTCGTTTGATCAATGACGGTCCAAGCGTTTTGTCTTCCACCTTTGACGATAAATGAAATCACTGACCCGCCCATCTTTTGCTGCTTCATGGCTAATGCATGTTGTGGATGTGACTCTAGACCCGGATGTAAAACACGTTCAACAGCAGGTTGATTTTCTAGCCATTTAGCAAGCTCCAAAGCATTTTGACTTTGCTTCTCAACACGTAAACTAAGAGTTTCAAGGCCTTTTAGTAAAACCCATGCATTAAAGGCTGACATGGTAAATCCAGCACTACGATTGAGGGTAAATACTTTAGAAATAAATTCTTTTGATCCTAAAATTGCCCCTCCAAGAACACGCCCCTGTCCATCTAAAAACTTAGTTGCTGAATGGGTTACAACATCTGCTCCGAGTTTTAAAGGTTTTTGTAACACAGGTGAACAAAAACAGTTATCTACTACAAATAATGCATCATGCTTTTTCGCAATCTTAGAAATACCTAAAATATCTGCAATTTCAGTCAATGGATTTGAAGGACTTTCAATAAATACCATCCTTGTATTTGGGCGCATTGCATTTTCAAATGCCTGTAAATCAACTAAATCTACATAACTTGTTTCAATACCAAAACGGGAGAAAATATTACTAAATTGCTGGATAGTTGACCCAAAGACAGCCCTAGAGCAAACAATATGATCACCCGTCTTAAGATGTGCAGCAGTAATGGCAAAAATAGCCGACATCCCGGAGGATGTTGCAATACAGGCTTCAGCTTCTTCCAAGGCGGCTAAGCGGTCTTGAAACATCGACACCGTAGGATTAGTAAATCTCGAATAAATAAACCCGGTCTCAGCGTTAGCAAATTTTTCTGCAGCTTCAGCTGAGTTTGCATAGACAAAACTAGACGTGAGAAATATTGCCTCTGAATGCTCATTAAAATTAGATCTTAATGTACCTGAACGAACAGCTAATGTTTCAGGATGAAGAGGCTTAGAGGAAAAGGAATCAGTCGTCATGGAACACTTTAATTAATCTTGTTGGGTTAGTTGAAGATGCAATTGTGATCTAGAAAAATCAGAACTATCACTGGCTCGATCAGCCATAGATTCTGGATTGATTCTAGAAGCCTCAAGGGCGTCCAAGTAAGACGGGCCAATGTTACCCGTAACATAAACGCCATCAAAACAGGAAGCATCAAAATTAGTCATGATAGGGTTTATATCTCTGATGGCTTGTTTTAAATCTTCAACATCTTGATAAATTAATTGATCAGAACCAATCATGTCATTGATTTCCTCTGTAGTGCGACCATAAGCCACTAACTCACTGCGTGTCGGCATATCGATACCATAGACATTTGGAAAACGAACAGGTGGCGCTGCTGAGGCAAAAATAACTTTTCTTGCACCGGCCATTCTTGCCATTTGCACAATTTCATAAGAAGTCGTGCCACGCACAATGGAGTCATCCACAATTAAAACAGATTTGTTATGAAACTCAACACGCATAGCATTTAGCTTTTGACGCACAGACTTCTTACGAACAGCTTGACCGGGCATAATAAAAGTTCTACCGATATAACGATTTTTAAAAAACCCCTCTCGATATTCGATCCCTAAATGTTTAGCAACTTGCATCGCTGCAGGACGACTTGAATCAGGAATTGGCATTACCACATCGATGTCACTCACATCTGTTTCACGGCTGATTTTTTTTGCAAGATAATCACCCATCTTCATACGCACATCAAATACAGAAACTCCATCAATACAAGAATCGGGTCTTGCCAAATAAACATACTCAAAAATACAAGGATTTAATTCAGCATCAGCCACTATTTGACGACTAGCAAAATTACCGTCTAAGTCAACAAAAATGGCTTCACCAGGCGCAACGTCTCTGACGAACTCATACCCAATACCTTCAATTGCAACAGACTCAGAGCTAACCATCCATTGGGTTTTTCCTTGGCCAATATCCATTCTTCCAATACATAAGGGACGTATGCCATTTGCATCACGAAATGCTAGTAAACCATAACCAGCAATCATACTAACTACAGCAAAAGACCCCTCAAGACGACTATAAACTTTTTCGAGGGCCGTGAATGCAGAGTTTGCATCTAGTGCTATACCCTCTGTTGAGTGCTGAAGTTCATCTGCTAAAACATTTAAAAGTACCTCTGTGTCTGAGCTTGTATTGATATGCCTGCGATCCCGATAAAACATCTCATCGCGAAGGATCGCAGCATTAGTTAAATTTCCGTTATGAGCTAACACGATTCCAAAAGGCGCATTGACATAAAAAGGCTGGGCCTCTTCTTCACTACTAGCTGAACCTGCTGTAGGGTAACGAACTTGGCCTATGCCGGCTTTACCGATCAGACTACGCATGTTTCGAGTGCGAAAAACGTCCCTTACTAAACCGTTTGCTTTATGCATATAAAAAGATCGACCATTAGTTGTCGCTATTCCAGCTGCATCTTGCCCACGATGCTGTAATAGTAATAAAGCATCATAGATTAATTGGTTAACTGGTTCATTTGCAACAAAACCGACAATTCCACACATAATTTACTTTCAGGTTTATTTGGATTTTCTAATATCAGTAGAATTTAATAATTGATTCGCCCAATCTTCGGGAAGCCAACTATGAAGAATTCCAACGAGCGTTTCAATTGCTGGTCTCGTAATAGCATCTTGCCATTCAATTGTTTTTGGAAGCTCAGTTAAGGCAACTAAAGTTGAAATTACAACAACGATTAAAACACCTCTAAATGCACCAAAAATACCTCCCAACAAACGATCAAATAACGATAGCCCAACCGAAGATATTAATCTTCCGATGAAGCCAGTAAGTATTTTCCCTAAAATCAAGGCGCCTAAAAACACCAAAAGATATGCCAAAATAACCTTAATCATATGGCTCACTGCTAAGGAATTGAGTAATAGATCAATCGCTTTTTGATAATAAGTTCCTGCAGCATAAATTGCAATAACGTAGAAAACTAAAGAGAGTGCCTCTTGAATAAGGCCACGAACCAAGCCAACTAGAATTGATAAAAGCACAATTCCAATAACAAAAAAATCAATGGTTGTGAAGGCAATATTACTCATGGGATTTATTTATTGATTTCATAAATTATGGGGGAAAGCCCCATGCCTAGAGAACTAATTTTTTTCTGAGCGCTAAGCGCTTCTTCTTTTGAAGCAAAAGGACCAGCTCGAACAAAATAGATTACGACGGAATCAGGCGCCTCTCTTTTCTTCTCAACTACATAAGTGGCAATTTTCAACTCTTTAATCTTTGCCATCACATTTTTTACACCGTCTTTACTTGCTAATGAGGTGACTTGTAAAACAAACTTACCACTTTTGCTATCTACCTTAGAGGCGGGACTTTGTGAATTGACAATCACTTCACCTGGATCAGTTTGAATACTATCTTTTTTAGGAGTAGATTGTAAAGATGCAATATTTTCATTACTTGATTTCGATTTTTCTTGAGTAGGAACAGCAGAGTTTATCTCCGGTTTATCTTCACCCGATTTTTTTAGAGATAAAACTTTTTCATTGGTAGGTTCAAGTGAAGACTGCTTCTCTGAGTTAGTTTGCAAATTAGAGTCATTGGCAACTTTAGAAACAAGCTTGTCTTCTTCCAATGAAGTACCTGAGCTATTAGGGCTACTTGTAACAGACTGAACCACTTTTACAACAACATCATTGTTAATCTTTTTAGGTTGAGCATCAAATAGCTTAGGCAAGCCAATGACTGCAATTAACAATAAAAAACCAGCACCAATCAAGCGATGTCTTGCTTTTTGGACTTCTGGATTTTCCGTCAAAATATCTTCTTTTTCTAATTCCACTTTGGATTGACGTGCCCGAAAACCAGGCTCAATTTTGACCTGTGCTGGCTCAGGGGGCTTCTTTTTGAAAAAAGATGGCAGTGAAATCATGCAGTTAAGTAATCGTATTTACTATAGCAAACACAAATTTTTTTATTGATTAACAAAATTTTCCAATACCTATTTTGAGAGCTTAATTTGAAAGCTTATTAGTAAATTAATGTTTTTTATTCTTTCGGTAATCTAGTACACCTGATACAGTGAAGAAAGATCCGAACACTACAATTCTATCATTTTGACTGACCTTGTTAAGGCTTTTTTCGTACGCTGTTGCTGGTGAGTTAAAAACTTCGACCCCTGAAATATCACTATCTTTTACACCAAGCTCCCTCAAACGGTGCGCTAAGTGCTCTGCCGAAGCAGCTCGAGGGGTCGGTAAGTCAACACAATACCAAAAATCCACTATTTCTAGCATGGGTTTAATCACCGCATTAATATCTTTGTCTTGCATCACCCCAAAGATTGCATAGGTATAGGGGAAATACCCCATCTTATCCAAACTCTTCGAAAGCGTTGCACTCGCATGCGGATTGTGAGCAACATCTAAGACAATTGTTGGCTGACCGGGAATGATCTGAAATCTACCAGGAAGCTCAACCATTGCAAAACCATTACGAATGGCCTGGACACTGACAGGTAATTTATCTCTTAACGCACATAAGGCTGCTAGAACACCAGAGGCATTTAAAAGTTGATTAGCACCTCTTAATGCTGGATATCCAAGCCCTGAAAATCTCTTACCTCGACCATTCCATGCCCATTGTTGTTGATCACCTTGAAAATTAAAGTCAATTCCTGGTTGCCAGAAATCTGCTCCAATACTTTTCGCATAATCAACAAGACTTTTAGGTGGCATCGGGTCAGCACAAATTGCTGGCTTGCCAGCTCTATAAATTCCGGCTTTTTCAAAGCCAATCTTTTCACGCGTATCACCAAGGAAATGTTGATGGTCAATATCAATACTTGTCACAATCGAACAGTCAGCATCAATGATATTTACCGCATCTAAGCGGCCACCAAGGCCAACCTCTAAAATTACAACATCAACTGTAGCCACCGAAAAACACAACATTATGGCTAATGTAGTAAATTCAAAATAAGTAAGAGTTAACTCAGGAGAAATACTTGACCTAGCCTGTTCTACAAGCCGAAAATACTCAAGTAAAGTCTCAGAGCTAAGGTTTTCTAGATTTATTCTTGCACGCTCATTAAAAACAGATAAATGAGGAGACGTATGACAAGCAACCTTATAGCCGGCATTCGCATAAATTGACTCTAGGAAAGCGCAAGTTGAGCCTTTTCCATTAGTACCTCCAACGATAATGACCGGCACTTTAAATTTAAGCTCTAATTTTTCTTTTACTTGATTAATACGGGATAGTCCCATATCAATACCAACAGGATGGGCAGACTCTAAATGAGCAAGCCATGTATCTAAATCGTCAAAACACATTGGGGTAACAGCATTCATAAAAGGTTTAATGACAGCTTGAATTTCAAACTATGCTTTATGCGATCAATTCTTGTGGTTGTTTAAGCAAAAGTGCCAAAAGCTGAACAATTTCCGTCCGCATTTCTCTTCTGTCAACAATCATATCAATCCCACCTTTTTGTAACAAAAATTCAGCCCTTTGAAATCCTTCTGGCAATTTTTCTCGGACAGTTTGTTCAATCACCCGAGGGCCAGCAAAGCCAATTAATGCGCGAGGTTCCGCCATAACAACGTCCCCCATGAAAGCAAAACTAGCAGAAATACCACCCATCGTCGGATCGGTTAAAACGCTAATGTAAGGTAGCTTTGCTTTTGATAATAAAGTCAACATTGAGTTTGTTTTAGCCATTTGCATTAAAGATAAAAGGCTTTCCTGCATTCTGGCACCCCCAGTTGAGGAAATACAGATAAATGGCACCTTCTGTTCGATCGCCATTTGCACACCACGAGCAAAACGCTCACCGACTACAGAGCCCATTGAACCACCCATAAACTCAAACTCGAAACAGGCAATTACTACTGGTAAGCCGTGCATGGTGCCACCAAATACAACCATTGCGTCCGTTTCACCACTGGATTCCATTGCATCTTTGAGGCGATCTGGATATTTTTTTGTATCTTTAAACTTTAAGGAGTCTACGGGTAAAATTTCTTGACCAATTTCATAACGACCTTCAGGGTCTAGTAAAAAATCTAATCTAGCACGTGCTTTAATTCGCATGTGATGACTACATTTTGGACAAACGGACAGATTAGACTCTAGATCAGTTCGGTATAAAACGGCCTCACAGGATGGGCATTTAACCCATAATCCCTCCGGCACGGATTTCCGATTAGCAGGATTGCTTGGTTGGATTTGCGGTGGAAGTAATTTATCGATCCAACTCATTTCATCATCCTAAAATAAAGTTATGCGTCAAGCGCAGCACGAATTTCTGTTAGAAATTGTTTGAGTAATTTTAACCCTGTTTCAGGTGGAGCTGACTCTAATAATTGCACAATTGCACTGCCTATTACCACTGCATCAGCCGTTTGACTTACAGCCTTTGCGGTGATTGCATCCCTAATCCCAAAACCTACTGCAACCGGTGTACTTGTCTTAGCACGAATATCACCAATAATGGAAGTAATACTTGTTGTATTTAAATTAGCTGCTCCTGTAACACCTTTTAAAGAGACGTAATAAATATAACCTTGTGCAGCTTCTGCAACTTGTTCAATACGACTCATTGATGAAGTTGGAGCTAACAAAAATATCGGATCAATACCTACTTTTTTAAGTTCATCTGTAAATTCAACACACTCTTCAGGTGGGTAATCGACAATTAAAACCCCATCCACACCTGCCTGAGAAGCTAAATCTGCAAAATGAGCCCATCCCATACGTTCAATAGGATTAGCGTAGCCCATTAAAACAACTGGTGTAAGTTGGTTTTTTAAACGAAACTCTTTTACCATACCGATACATTTTTCGAGATTGACACCTTTTACTAAGGCTCGTTCTGAGGCTCTCTGAATAACTGGACCGTCTGCCATTGGATCTGAAAATGGGACTCCAAGCTCAATCACGTCTGCCCCAGATTCAACTAGAACATGCATCATTTCAACGGTAAGCTCAGGACCAGGATCGCCCGCAGTTATAAATGGGATTAATCCCTTTTTTTTATTTTTTGCTAAATCTGCAAATACTTGTTTTATTCTCGACATGGACTTCAATTTCCGTTTTCTGATAATTACAGTTTTACTTTAGTATGTTGAGCGACAGTATGCATGTCTTTATCGCCACGTCCTGAAAGATTGACCAAGATTGTTTGATCTTTAGGTAATGTTTTTGCTAATTGACAAGCATAAGCAATCGCATGACTTGTTTCTAAGGCAGGGATAATACCTTCAATGCGACAACATTGATGAAATGCATCGAGGGCATCATCGTCAGTAACTGCAGTGTATTGAGCGCGATTAATGTCTTTTAACCATGCATGCTCAGGACCAACTCCGGGATAATCAAGACCCGCAGAAACAGAATGCGTTTCCATAATTTGCCCATTTTGATCTTGAATTAAGTAGGTACGGTTACCGTGTAAGACGCCAGGGGTACCAGCACATAAGGCGGCAGCATGGCGACCTGTAGCAATACCGTCACCGGCTGCTTCAACACCAATTAATTTAACGTCAGGGTAGTTTATATAAGGATAAAAAATACCCATTGCATTCGATCCACCACCGACACAAGCTAAAACGTAGTCAGGTTGTCTTCCTGTCATCTCTGGCATTTGCGTAATACACTCCGTACCAATGACGCTTTGAAAATCTCTAACCATTGTTGGATAAGGATGAGGTCCAGCGACTGTACCAATAATGTAAAAAGTATTTTCCACATTTGTTACCCAGTCACGCATTGCTTCATTTAAAGCATCTTTTAATGTTTTAGAACCAGATTCGACTGGGACTACTGTGGCGCCTAATAAGCGCATTCTATAAATATTTTGTGCTTGACGCTCAACATCAACACTACCCATGTAAATAACGCATTCCAGCCCAAAGCGAGCGCATATAGTAGCTGTTGCAACCCCATGTTGGCCTGCGCCAGTTTCAGCGATGATTCTCGGCTTACCCATCCGCTTGGCAAGTAAGGCTTGACCAATTACATTGTTGATTTTATGAGCACCGGTGTGATTTAAATCTTCTCTTTTGAAATAGATTTGCGCACCACCAATTTCCTCACTCCATCTTTTTGCATGATAAATAGGACTTGGTCTGCCAACAAAATGTTTTAGCTCACTATTAAACTCTGCAACAAACTCAGGGTCATATTGATATTTTGCATAAGTTTGCTTTAGTTCTTCTAAGGCAAACATTAAGGTTTCGGAGACAAATACTCCACCGTAAGGACCGAAATGACCACGTTGATCTGGAAAATCATACATATTAACTGCCTTTAAATTAATTGAATTGATCTGTTAAACGAACTGCATCCACGAACTGTTGCATTAAATTAGCTTCTTTATTTCCACGGCTAATTTCTACACCACTAGAAATATCGACACCTAATGGTTGAAAATGAGCGATTGCCTCAGCTACATTGTGAGAGTTCAACCCACCACTCAAAACCACCCGATGCGCGTTTTCTTTTATCCATATTTCTGGTATTAATTGCCAATTAAAAGTTTGTCCACCGCCACCGTATCCCTCGACCACAGCATCAAGAATCCAAGCAGCACATTCATTATATTCAAGGCAAAAATCTTGCAATGAAAACTGATGATCAATTCTCGCAGCTTTCATCCATGGGGTTGATTGAGCAATTTCAGCACACCGCTTAGCTGATTCATTACCATGAAATTGCCAAATATCAACCCGTACTTTAGAACGAATCTCTTCGATTAGTTCATCATCCGGATCTACCACGAGAGCAACAACTTGTATCTGATCATTCAGTATAGATGTCAATTGTAATGCTTGTTGAGGTGTGACGTATCGTGGACTAGGCGGAAAAAAAACAAAGCCAATTGCCTCAATGGCGAGAGTATTGGCAGTCATCATATCCTGTGGCTTACTTAAGCCACAGATCTTAATATTGGTATAACCATTTTGACGTTGCAGTAGTCCCACTAATAAGCCCTCTATTCTAGATTTGGATCAACTAAACGGTTTGAAAATGCTTGTTCTAACAAGTGCGGCGGAATCACACTATAACCAAAATTTGGTTCAGGGATCTCAAAGTGTTTAGGATACTGTACTTTCACTAAATATAGCCCATCTGCAGAAAAAGTTGGCGCTGCGATCGTGCGACTGCGTTGCTCAATTAAGTAAGCCATCCACTCCGGAGATTGCCTACCTTTACCCACCTCAATCAAACTACCTACAATGTTTCTGACCATGTGATGTAAAAATGCATTCGCCCTGAGAAAAAAATAAATCCTGTTATCCTCTTCTACGATATTTACCTGATACACCGTTTTAATGGGTGTTTTACTCTGACACTCCGATGACCTAAAGCAACTAAAATCTTGCTCACCAATTAAATATTGAGCGCCCTTGCGCATCGCTTGTAAATCTAAACTTTTGCCAAAAGGCAACATTACATAACCTGATTTTTTATTTAATAAAGGCGTCTTTACTGCAGAGGAAATTAAGAGATATGTGTAAGATCTCTCATAAGCACTGAATCTGGCATGAAAATCCAACGGCACTTCTTTGGCCCACTCTACGCAAACAGTAGATGGTAAATAGGTATTAATACCTCTTATCCAGGACCACATGGGGCGGTTAACGGGCGTGTCAAAGTGTACTACTTGCCCTAAAGCGTGCACACCAGTATCCGTGCGACCAGCAACTGTTACTCGAAATGTTTCATCAAGCTTACCCCCGACGAATTTACGAATGGCTGCTTGCAAAACATCCTGAACCGTATTTTTGTGTAATTGGCTCTGCCAACCCAAAAAACCTGAGCCGTCATACTGAATACCTAGGGCGACACGATTTAGATGGTCTTGCATCCGGTCTTCAACCGTTTAAGCAATTTGAAGCAAATATTTTTTTGCTTCCCGCACAACATCAGAACTACCCTCAGCGCCCAAACCAACAATCTCTTGCAATAATATCTTTGCCGTTGGGAAGTCATGGATTTTTATGTACGATTTCGCTAAATTCAAACGTAACTTTTGATCAGAAACACTTGGGATATTTCTATGCGGTTTAGCATTATTAATTGCAATACCGTGATCTTCGTTTTTTAAGGGGTTGAACAGGTTGGAACTCGATAATGAAGAAGGTGAATCCAAGTTCAAATCCAGGGTTTCAAAGATATTTTTAGCGAAACCAGGCACTTCTTGGGTAGTGTTCCTTAAAGAGGATTGTCCGGTTAAAGATAAATTACGATGGCCGAAGAAGTTCCCATAAACAAAAACAACGATTAAGCCAAAAACAGCGAGTAACTCCCAAAACGAACCTTTATGAGCTTTAAAAAAGGTAGTGATGTCATCCCAAATCGAACCACTATCCGATTGTTTCTTTAAATCTGCAATATTTTTTTTAATTTCAGTAATTCTATTTTGTGCTTGTTCAATCAACTTCTTCTGAGCAATTAACTCTTCTTCTAATTTCGTCTCTAGCAATGCTTTATCTGAAACCGTTTCTGATGAACTCAACAATAGTCTATCCTGGCTAGACGAACCAGAGTCCACTACTTTTTCGGAGGACTCATTCCATAACTTGAGTTGGAAATTTTCCTGGGCATTTGAGCTGAAAGTTTTTGCTTCATCAATCGGAATGGATTCAACCATGGTTTGACTAGGAATTTCTAATTGTGCACCCACTTTTAGTCTATGAATATTACCAGCGATAAAAGCTTTGGGATTTAATCTAAAGATGGCAGTTAGAGCTTGTTCAAAAGATGCCTGCGGTAATTCCGGCATCAGAGACTGGGTAATTCTCGAAAGATTATCGCCTGGATTGACAATAACTGGCGTTTTATTAGAGTTTAAAATTGTATAAACTCTGATCAGTTTCCCCCCAGTCCAACTAACCTCTATCAGTATTTCATTAAATAACTCTTCTAATGGAATAGCTTTTTCCGTTTTAACCAAAATGACGGTCGGCAGTTGATTTGAGGTCCTTTCTATTGATAAAGAAAAGTTGTCGATCTCGATGGGCTGTTTTAATCCATACTGTTCGTAGACTTCTAGTGCAGGAAAATGCACTTTGAGTTGGGATAACTGTCTCAACTCTTGTTCATTCCCTAAAATAGCAATTTTTGCATTGAAAGGCTCTGAGCCATTGGATAAAACCTGAATATTACCTAGAGTCAAACCCCAAACACTCGAGCTCAGCCAAATACCTATCAAAAGGATCAACTTAGTGAGCCAAGGTTTTTTAATCAGCAATTCAAGCCTCTATCAAAATACGTAAAATTCTACGAAGAGGTTCAGCAGCTCCCCAAAGAAGCTGATCACCCACAGTAAATGCACCCAAATACTCCGGCCCCATTGCAAGGTGATGAAGTCTGCCTACAGGAATTTGCATCGTACCGCTTACGGCTGCTGGCGTTAGAAATTTCTCAGATTGCTCACGATCATTTGGTACAACATGCACCCATTCATTGGCAGAAGCAATAATCTGCTCAACATCTTGAACTGCGACATGCTTTTTTAACTTAATAGTCAAGCCTTGTGAATGACAACGCATAGCGCCAACACGAACACATAACCCATCGATTGGAATACTTCCTGGCTGTCTAAAAGGAGGCATACCCAAAATCTTGTTGCACTCTGCCCCACCTTTCCACTCTTCCTTGCTTTGACCATTTTCAACCGGGACATCAATCCATGGAATTAAGCTACCTGCTAAAGCTGTATTTCTAAAATTTGATTTAGGGAAAGAGTCCGAACGCATCATTTGCGTAACTTTACGGTCAATGTCTAAAATCGCGGAACTAGGTGTGCTCAAATCATCTTGGACACTTTGATATAAAGCACCCATTTGGTTTAGTAACTCACGCATATTTTGCGCACCAGCACCTGATGCAGCCTGGTAGGTCATGGCAGAGACCCATTCTACTAAATTAGCATTAAATAAGCCACCAAGGCCCATTAACATAAGGCTAACTGTACAATTTCCACCAATCCAGTTATTACGACCATCAACTATTGCTTGATTAATTACAGCACGGTTCACAGGATCTAAAACAATCACGGCATCATCTGCCATGCGCAAAGTACTCGCAGCGTCGATCCAATGCCCCTTCCAACCAGCATTTCTCAGTTGACCAAAGACTTCTTTGGTATAGTCTCCACCTTGACAGGAAATGATGTAATGACACTTTGATAATGCTTCGATGTCATATGCATCTTTAAGCTTTTTATCATTTTTAGTAAGCACTTGACCGTTAATTAATGGTACATCTCCACCAACGTTACTCGTGCTAAAGAAAATAGGCTCGACATAGTCAAAGTCCTTTTCCGCAATCATACGTTCCATGAGGACGCTTCCAACCATACCGCGCCAACCGACTAGACCTAATAATGGAATCGACATACAACAACAGTCCTTAAAAAAATGAAAAGAAATCTATTTTAATGCAGAGTCGCATAAGACCCAATTAAATATAGAAGAAAACGACAGATAAACCAATAATTAGGTCATTTTGTCAAGGATTAGACAAAACTGAACTGCCCTAGATACAGAAAACCAAACGTTTTTCAAATCAGAGGGACAGTTAAAAATTCAAGCGAGTTTCAAAAACAATGCTTAATTTGCTAGTGCATCGAGAACCGCTTGACCCATTTCTCTAGTACCGACCTTTTTCGTACCTTCAGTATAGATATCACCCGTACGGTAACCTTGAGCTAACACCTTTTGTACTGCATTTTCAATTCTATTAGCTTGCTCTTCAAGTCCAAGCGTGTACCTTAGCATCATGGCAGCAGATAATATAGTTGCTAAAGGATTGGCAATGCCTTTGCCAGCGATATCCGGGGCTGAACCATGGCTAGGCTCGTATAAGCCTTTATTGTTAGCATCTAATGAAGCTGAAGGTAACATTCCAATAGAGCCGGTTAACATGGACGCTTCATCGGATAAAATATCACCGAATAAATTACCAGTTACAACAACATCAAAAGCTTTTGGCGCTCTGACGAGTTGCATAGCAGCATTGTCAACATACATGTGAGTTAACTCAACATCCGGATATTCTTTACCCAACTCTGTCATGACATCACGCCACAATTGTGAAGTCTCTAAAACATTAGATTTATCGACACTACAAAGACGACGTTGACGTTTTCTAGCTGCATTAAAGGCAACATGACCAATCCGAATCACCTCAGGCTCGCTGTATCTCATGGTATCAAAACCTTCTCTTGTCCCAGGAAACAAACCATCGGTAGAAGTTCTAAGCCCTTTTGGTGAGCCAAAATAGACATCTCCATTTAACTCCCGAACAATCAAAATATCTAAACCAGCAACAATCTCAGGTTTTAATGAAGATGCTGCCGTCAGTTCTTTATAACAAATAGCAGGACGCAGATTAGCAAATAAAGATAAGTGTTTACGCAAACCAAGAATTGCCTGCTCAGGCCTTAATTCTCTGGGTAAATTATCGAACTGAAAATCTCCCACGGATCCAAATAAAATTGCATCAGCATCTTTAGCGAGTTGTAATGTTGCATCAGGTAACGGATGGCCCGAAGCTTTGTAACCAGCACCACCAACCGGTGCTTCCTCTATTTCAAAGGACTCACCTAAAGCATTTAATACTAATTTTGCCTCATCAATAATTTCGGGACCAATACCATCGCCAGGTAACACTGCAATTTTCATATCTAACTTTCTATCAAACTTTCAAAGGTATTGTGAGCTAATCGTTAAGGTAATTTTGTATCTAACCAAGGCATTTTTAAAATGCGCTCAGATTCATAAGACTTGATCTTGTCGGAATGAAGTAGAGTTAACCCAATATCATCAAATCCATTGATCAAACAATATTTTCTAAATGGAGTGACGTCAAATTCGTAACTTGTCCCATCACCTACAATAACTAACTGCTTGTCTAGGTCAATCGTCAATTGAAAACCATTAAACGCAAAGGTCTCATTAAACAAACGATCAACTTCAGAATCTTTTAAAACAATTGGCAAAATGCCATTTTTAAAACAATTGTTCATAAAAATGTCAGCATAACTTGGAGCGATCAAAGCACGAATACCATATTGGCTAAGTGCCCATGGTGCATGTTCGCGAGAACTACCACAGCCGAAGTTTTTTCTAGCTAACAAAATACTGCCTTTTTTATACCTAGGCTGATTTAATACAAAATCAGGATTTATAGGACGGACTGAACAATCTTGACCTGGCTCACCTTGGTCAAGGTAACGCCATTCATCGAATAAATTTTGACCAAAGCCGGTCCTAGCGATAGATTTAAGAAACTGCTTAGGAATAATTGCATCCGTATCTACGTTCTCCCGATCTAGGGGAATAACAATACCTTGGTGAACAGTAAAAGCTTGCATAAAAATCTTTCTATCTTATCGAATAGGTGTAACTACAGCACCACTAGACGCTGGCTGGTTGCTTTCTGAAGGCGCTGCAGAAGAAGTTGTTTTTTTTCCAGTTGCTGATGAAGAACTTTTTTCGATTACACGACCAAGCCCTTGCACATCTTTACCAATCCCCTCAACTGTTGAGCAAGAGGTAAAACTAAATAAAAAACATAGTCCCCAAATTTTGAGTAGAGAATTATTAATTTTCATAGATTCCTTTTATTTCTCGAGTAATCAAGAAATCTTTCTAACATCAACAAAATGGCCTTCAATCGCAGCAGCAGCAGCCATGGCTGGACTCACTAAATGGGTTCGTCCACCAGCGCCTTGACGCCCCTCAAAATTACGATTTGAGGTAGAGGCACAACGCTCACCGGGCTCTAAGCGGTCAGCATTCATCGCCAAACACATTGAACATCCGGGTTCACGCCACTCAAAACCGGCTGCCTTAAAGACTTTATCTAAACCTTCTTTTTCAGCTTGTGCTTTGACTAATCCGGAGCCAGGCACAACCAAGGCTAGTTTTACATTGGAAGCAACTTTTTTACCAATACGCTCGACCACTTTCGCCGCACTTCTAATATCTTCTATACGACTATTTGTGCATGAACCGATGAATACTTTATCAATTTGGATCGACTCAATCGGCATATTAGGTTGAAGTCCCATATACAAAAGTGCGCGCTCAATTGCAGATCTTTTGTTCGCATCTTTTTCTTTGTCAGGATCAGGTATACGATCATCAATGGATAGAACCATCTCAGGAGATGTACCCCAACTAACCTGTGGTTTAATTTCTTCAGCACGTAAAGTCACAACCTGATCAAAAGATGCCCCAGAATCAGTGTGTAAATTTCGCCAGTATTGAATTGCAAGATTCCAAGCTTGTCCTTTGGGAGAGTAAGGACGATTTTGAACGTATTCAATCGTCTTTTCATCAACAGCTACCAAACCAGCTCTAGCACCCGCTTCAATGGCCATGTTACAAACTGTCATGCGACCTTCCATTGATAATTGAGAAATCGCTTCTCCAGCGAACTCAATAGTGTGTCCTGTTGCACCAGCTGTGCCGATCTTACCAATTATCGCTAAAACAATATCTTTAGCTGAACAACCTAAAGGTAATTTCCCATCCACCTTAACCAGCATGTTTTTACTCTTCTTCATCAGAATAGTTTGCGTAGCTAGTGTGTGCTCAACTTCTGAAGTCCCAATACCAAAAGCCAAGGCTCCAAAGGCACCATGAGTACTTGTATGAGAGTCACCACAAACTACTGTCATGCCAGGTAATACTGCACCTTGTTCAGGTCCGATTACATGAACGATACCTTGACGCAAGTCGTTCATTTTGTATTGGGTAATGCCTAATCGATCGCAATTAGAGTCTAGGGTATCAACTTGTAATTTTGAAATAACATCAGTGATGCCGTTAGAGCGATCCGTTGTTGGTACATTGTGGTCAGATACAGCCAAATTGGCGGAATTACGCCAAATAGGTCGATGAGCTATTACTAATCCTTCAAAAGCTTGAGGACTTGTTACTTCATGTAGTAGATGACGATCGATATAGAGGATGGATGTTCCATCCTCTTCTGTATAAACCACATGGTCGTCCCAAAGTTTGTCGTATAAGGTCCGTGCCATGTATTCTCCTGTTATAAATTATTTTGATTCAATAGTCCGAGTAGTATAACCGTTGAATAATTGGCGTGGACGACCAATTTTGTACTCTGCATCAGTAATCATTTCTTCCCACTGAGCAATCCAACCAACCGTTCTAGCTAAAGCAAAAACACAAGTAAACATATCAGTCGGAATACCTAATGCACGTTGCACAATACCAGAGTAGAAATCAACGTTAGGATAAAGTTTACGGCTTACAAAGTATTCATCTTCTAATGCAATTTTTTCTAAAGTCATCGCTAATTTGAAGAGTGGGTCATCACCTAAACCAAGTTCATTCAAAACCTCGTAACAAGTTTCACGCATTAGTTTCGCTCTTGGATCAAAATTCTTGTAAACACGGTGTCCAAAGCCCATTAAACGAACACCAGAATCCTTATCCTTCACTTTAGCAATGAACTCACCAATTTTTTCAACACCACCATTTTTTTGAATATCTTCAAGCATTTGCAAGCAAGCTTCATTTGCACCACCGTGTGCAGGACCCCATAAACAGGCAACACCAGCAGCAATTGCTGCAAATGGATTAGTACCTGAAGAGCCTGCTAAGCGAACTGTAGATGTGGATGCATTTTGCTCATGATCAGCATGCAAAATAAAAATTCTATCAAGTGCTCTAACTAAAACTTCATTCACAACATAATCTTCACAAGGGGTTGCGAACAACATTCTCATAAAGTTTGCAGTGTAAGAAAGATCATTCTTTGGATAAATAAAAGGTTGACCAATTGAGTATTTATAGGACATGGCTACCAAAGTAGGCATTTTAGCGATAAGGCGAATCTGAGCAATCTCACGAATTCTAGGCTCTGAATAGTCTAAGCCATCGTGATAGAAGGCAGCCATTGCACCAACTAAACCAGTCAGAACAGCCATTGGATGGGCATCACGACGGAAGCCTCTTAAGAAAAACTGCATTTGCTCGTGGACCATTGTGTGATGCATCACTAAATCAGCAAATTCCTCTTTTACCTTTGGAGTTGGCAATTCACCATTGATGAGCAAATAACAAGTTTCCAAGAAGTCGCAATTCACCGCAAGTTCTTCAATCGGATAACCTCTGTATAGCAACTCACCCTTATCACCATCAATAAATGTAATCTTTGAGTTACAAGAAGCTGTTGACATAAAGCCTGGGTCATAAGTAAATTTACCTGTTTGACCATATAACTTGCGAATGTCGATTACATCTGGACCCACAGTACCTTTATAAATAGGCATCTCGATCGCTGGAGATCCATCAGAAAATGATAAGGTGGCTTTAATATCAGAGGGTGTCATTGTTATGTCCTTACGTTGTATTTTGTTTATTTTAGTTCAAGATAGATGTCAAAACTAAAAACCTCTATCTTCAACATGAATCTTTACACTTGACGCATTTGCTTTAATACTTTTAATACATTTGGTTGATCTAGATGACCTGTCGGCTCTTTACGACTTAAAAAT
The DNA here is from genome assembly GCA_947448305.1 of Burkholderiaceae bacterium. Lineage (GTDB taxonomy): Bacteria > Pseudomonadota > Gammaproteobacteria > Burkholderiales > Burkholderiaceae > Polynucleobacter. The sequence goes on along the minus strand of CANFME010000001.1, from coordinate 43,421 downwards.
AAATCCAACAAATCATTATCACTCAAGTCAAATAGTTGATCGAGAGAATACACATCATCCATGGTCAAATCTTGTGCAAAACGATTAAAAAATCTTTCAATAATTAAATCGTTTTCCAAAAGACCCCGTCGAGCACTCCATCGAAGCCTTGAAAGAATACCCGAATCAATTGTCATATTGCGCGACGAACCATTAACTCTTTGATTTTACCAATTGCTTTAGTAGGGTTTAGACCTTTTGGACAAACATCTACGCAATTCATAATGGTATGGCAGCGGAAAAGTCTATATGGATCTTCTAAATTATCCAAACGTTCACTCGTTACTTCATCACGGCTATCGGCGATAAAGCGATACGCTTGTAATAACCCTGCAGGTCCAACAAACTTATCAGGATTCCACCAAAAAGATGGACATGCAGTTGAACAGGAAGCACACAGAATACACTCATATAGTCCATTCAACTCATCTCTTTCTTCAGGAGACTGTAAGCGCTCTTTTTCTGGCGGTTGAGTCTCATTGACTAAATAAGGACGGATTGAATGGTATTGCTTAAAGAAATTAGTCATATCGACAATCATGTCACGCACAACGGGTAATCCAGGTAACGGACGTAAGGTAATTTTCTTCGGCAAAGTGAGCATATTAGTCAAACAAGCCAAACCATTTTTACCGTTGATGTTCATCGCGTCAGAGCCACATACGCCCTCTCGACATGACCGACGGAAAGATAATGTTTCATCTAATTTTTTTAGCTTCATGAGAGCATCAAGCAACATTCTTTCACTACCATCTAACTCTAATTCATAAGTTTGCATGCGTGGAGCTGCATCCTTGTCAGGGTCATATCGATACACTTCAAATATACGAATTTCACTCATAATAATTCCTTTTAGAATGTTCTAACTTTTGGTGGAATAGACTCTGCAGTCAATGGCTTAAGATTTACAGGCTTGTATTCAAGTCGGTTGTTATCTCTAAACCATAATGTATGTTTGAGCCAATTAATATCATCACGTTCAGGGCAGTCATCATGTGCATGAGCGCCTCGGCTTTCTTTACGAGCAGCTGCTGAAATCATCGTTGAGTTTGCGGCTTCCACTAAATTAGCTAACTCTAAAGCCTCAACTCTTGCAGTATTAAATGTCTTAGATTTATCTTTTAAATGAATATGATTTGCACGCTCAGTAAGTTCAGCCATCATTGCGACACCCTCATCCATGATGGCTTGAGTTCTAAATACGCCACAATGTTTTTGCATTGCATTACGAATTTCATTAGCAACGTCTTGAGTATATTCACCAGCAGAAGAATCATCTAGTTTGGCGACTCTGGCTAATGAATAATCAGCGGCATTTTCGGGTAATGGCTTATGCTCTTTCTTCTTAATATCAGAAGCTACAATATGGTTACCTGCTGCACGACCGAATACTAACAAGTCTAAAAGTGAATTAGTGCCTAGGCGATTAGCACCGTGGACAGAAACACATGAACATTCACCAACCGCATAGAAACCATTGACAACTTCATTTGGATTGCCATTTTTCGGTGCAACAACTTGTCCGTAAATATTTGTCGGAATACCACCCATTTGATAATGGATTGTTGGTACCACTGGAATTGGCTCTTTAGTTACATCGACGTTTGCAAAGTTAATACCAATTTCATAAACTGAAGGTAGGCGCTTATGAATTGTTTCAGCACCAATATGTGTTAAATCAAGCACTACATAATCACCATTAGGACCACAACCACGGCCTTCTTTGATTTCCTGATCCATACAACGAGATACGAAGTCCCTAGGGGCTAAATCTTTCAGAGTTGGAGCATAACGCTCCATAAAACGCTCACCATCTTTATTTCTTAAAATACCGCCCTCACCGCGACATCCTTCAGTTAGCAAAACACCAGCTCCAGCAACGCCAGTTGGGTGGAATTGCCAAAACTCCATATCTTCAAGCGGTATTCCAGCACGAGCAGTCATACCCATACCGTCACCGGTATTAATAAAGGCATTGGTAGAAGCTTGCCAAATACGTCCGGCTCCGCCGGTTGCAAACATAGTGATCTTCGCTTCTAAAATATGAATTTCACCGGTTTCCATTTCCATTGCCGTTACACCAACTACGTCACCGTCAGCATCACGAATCAAATCAAGTGCCATCCACTCAACAAAAAATTGTGTTTTAGCACGAACGTTTCTTTGATATAGGGTGTGCAACATAGCATGCCCCGTTCTATCTGCCGCAGCACATGCGCGTTGAACTGGCTTTTCACCATAATTTGCGGTATGGCCACCAAACGGACGCTGGTAAATTGTACCGTCAGCATTACGGTCAAAAGGCATACCAAAATGCTCTAATTCGTAAACAACTTTCGGTGCTTCACGACACATAAATTCAATTGCATCCTGGTCACCTAACCAATCAGAGCCTTTAATCGTGTCATAGAAGTGATAATGCCAGTTATCCTCACTCATGTTGCCCAAGGAAGCACCAATACCACCTTGTGCAGCAACGGTATGAGAGCGGGTTGGGAAAACTTTTGAAAGAACAGCAACATTCAATCCAGCTTCAGCTAACTGTAAAGATGCTCGCATACCTGCGCCACCTGCACCAACAATAACAACATCAAAACGACGGCGTGGAATTGCCGAATTTATCGCACCCATTTAAACCCTCCAAAGAATTTGTGCAGCATAAGCAGTACAACCAAATAACCATAAAACAGTCAAAGTTTGTAGAGCTAAACGCAGACCTGCGGAACCAATGTAGTCCATCCAGATATCACGGATACCTACCCATGCGTGGTAAAACAATGAGGCAAGAGTCAAAAAGGTCAAAATTTTCATTAATTGATTAGCAAATAATGATGCCCAACCTTCGTAGCTTGCATTTCCGTAAACAAGATATACAGCGAGTAGCACTATCGTAAAAACGATCATGATGACTGCAGTTACTCTTTGAAGTAACCACTCTGTCAATCCATAATGAGCCCCTACTACTAAGCGCTTAGAACCAATATTGTTATTAGCCATGATTTTCCTTAAAACAAATTAAATAATTTAGCGCCAAGAACGAGTGTTAAGGCGAGACTAATAGCCAAAACAGTAATTGCCGACTTTTGAATTTGATGTTTTTCTATGCCACGATGGGTATCGAGCATTAAGAAACGAATACCAGCGCAAAAGTGATGTAAAAATCCCCAAATCAGCGCCAGGATAAATAACTTAATAAGTGGATTTGCCACCATTTCAGAAAAAGTTAAAAAACTAATCTCTGATGTAATACTTTTATCAAAAAGGTACAAAATGAAAGGAAGTGACAAAAATAATAATGCTCCACTAACACGATGCAAAATCGATACTTTTCCAGACCATGGTAATTTGTATGATGTCAGGATTTGTCCATAACCAATATTTTTAAATTGGGGACGGGACTTACGGCCGCTAGAGTTGATATTTTCAGACATTAAATAACCTTATGTGTTAAGCATGGGGTGTAAATATTTAATTACATTACAGTTTTTTGATTTACAACTTAAAAAATCATTTGATCATCAAGAACTGTTAGGCTCTATTTTGTCATATTCTTTTGATGTTTTGGAATTCAATCAAATAAAAAAAAATAATTCCAATAAATCAATGACTTAAAAAATGAGCTCACGAAATTGAAAAAATAAATACTCATTTCAGTCCATTCAAAGACCACCAAAAACAGTTGAGGCATTAGCTATTAAATTTATTACGGATGTAAATCTTTCTAACCACAAAATATAAAAATCTTACGAATACAAATTATTGCTACGTAAAAAGTGGCTTATCATCTGACTAAAAAAACCAAGGGATATTATTCCACCTCATTCCTTAGTTTTTATTAAAAGTGCAATTTATTTGGGCATTTTTAAGAACCAACGCCTCTCAAAAAGTAAAAATAGTTGCAAAATTTTCATAAGACTTTTTGATATTGCTTATCATCAACCCTTAGAGAATTTATTTTAAAACTCTATAATTGAACAAATAACAATTTTTTTATCGACAACACGGAGTTAATTTCATGGCAAAAGCACCTTTAAACGTTGCAATCACCGGAGCCGCCGGTCAAATCGGATATTCATTATTATTTCGCATTGCCAATGGCGATATGCTAGGTAAGGATCAACCTGTTAATCTCCAGTTATTGGAAATTCCAGATGAAAAGGCTCAAAATGCATTAAAGGGTGTCATGATGGAGTTGGATGACTGTGCATTTCCACTCTTGAATAGCATGAGCGCTCATGGCGATGCAATGACCGCATTCAAAGATATTGACTACGCCGTTCTAGTTGGCGCACGTCCACGCGGCCCGGGTATGGAGCGTAAAGATCTTTTACAGGCAAATGCAAAAATCTTTACAGCTCAAGGTAAAGCATTGAATGCAGTAGCTAAAAGAACAGTGAAAACTTTAGTTGTTGGTAATCCAGCAAATACTAACGCTTATATTGCGATGAAGTCTGCTCCAGATTTACCAGCAAAAAACTTTACTGCAATGTTACGTTTAGACCATAACAGAGCCCTTTCTCAATTAGCAGCAAAAGCAAATATTGCTGTTGCAGATATTGAAAAATTAGTAGTTTGGGGTAATCACAGCCCAACCATGTATCCAGATTACCGTTTTGCGAATGTTGCAGGTAAATCTATTAAAGAAATGATTAACGACGAAGAGTGGAATAAGACAGTCTTCTTGCCTACAGTTGGTAAACGTGGTGGTGCCATTATTGAAGCGCGTGGTTTATCTTCTGCTGCATCTGCGGCAAATGCTGCGATTGATCATATTCATGATTGGCACCTTGGGACTAATGGCAAGTGGGTAACGATGGGTATTCCATCAGATGGTTCCTACGGTATTCCAGAAGGCATTATTTATGGTGTTCCAGTCATTTGCGAAAACGGTGAGTATCAATTGATTCAAGGTCTCGAGATTGATGCCTACTCACGTGAAAGAATGGACTTCACCTTAAATGAGTTGTTAGAAGAAAAAGCTGGCGTTCAAGATTTACTGTAATTAATTAAAGGTACTCCATGACTCCTTCTGAAGTGTTATTTGATGGTGTTGTCCCAAAGACAATTCCAGTTTGTGATCATTATTGCGGTACCGAATTACGCATGAAAAAGGCAATGACACTTCAGAATGACATGGGGCCCTGCTTCGACATTACTTTTGATTTAGAAGATGGCGCTCCCATTGGTCAGGAGTCTGAACATGCCAACTTAGTGTGTCAGTTAATTGCTAGCCCAGCAAATCAATTTAACCGCATCGGGGTTCGGGTACATGACCCGAAGAGTCCACACTTTATTAATGATATAAAAACAATTGTCAAGGCTGTAGGTAGTCAAGTGGCATACATAGTCATCCCAAAAATTGATTCAGCGACTCAAACCATTGAATTAATTGGAAAGATTAATGATTATGCGCAACATCTTGGGGCAGGCAAAAAAATCCCTATCCATGTTTTAATCGAAACAAACCTAGCCCTTGCCGATGTTTTCAACATCGCTGCAATTCCTCAAGTGGAATGTTTAAGTTTTGGCTTAATGGATTTTGTATCTGGTCATTATGGTGCGATCCCAAGTAGCGCTATGGCACAGGATCAGTTTGAACATCCTTTAGTAAAAAGAGCAATGAGCGAAATATCGGCTGCTTGCCATACCTATGGGAAAATTCCATCACACAATGTTTGTACAAATATCCACTCAGCAGATGTGGTAACTAGTGATAGTTTACAAGCGAAGAATCATTATGGATACACTCGCAAGTGGAGCATTCACCCGATGCAGATCCCTCTCATCGTCCAAGCTTTTAGCCCTAGTGATCAACAAATTTCTGAAGCAATTAATATTTTGACTAGCGCAGTAGCTGCAAATTGGGGTCCAATTCAATATGAAGGTCGCTTACATGATCGTGCAAGTTTCAGATATTATTGGATGGTTCTACAAAAAGCACATCAGACAGATGTTAAGAAATTAACCGCAATTGAACATCTAGGATGGTTTGAATGACCTTAGTAAATTTGAATGTTTTACAACGATTCATAAATCACTCAAAAATCTTTCAGCCTTTATTTATCTTAATTATTATTACTTTTTCTGTTTTTATTTTTCATATCAGCGCACAAGCTGCTGAACAAAAACCTACAAAAAATATTTCTGGACTTGCCAAAACAGATGCAAAGAAATTTGACGAACTTAAATTAGTCGACGCAAGCATTTGGAGATGTGAAAATAATATTATCGTGAAAACAGCTGAATCTTCCCAGGGTTATCTATTGCTTTGGAAAAACAAACTTTACATCATGAATAAAATTGACGCTTTAAGAGGTGTTCAACGTTACACCAATGATACTTATAACCTTAATTGGATTGAAATACCGGATAAGGCTATGTTATTTGACTTCAAGCTTGGTCAGCGCGTACTTGATTACTGTAAAACTCCTGAGCTTGCTGCGCAAGCACCGATTAAAAATCAAGAAGATTTGATGAAATAAATTAGTGAAATAAGATTTGCTGGGCAGGTGTGTCAATCGGCATTTGCGCATGAACAACTTCCGCTGAGCGATTTGGGAACAAAGGTACTCCGCAGTCTTCACACATTTCAGGCGTAAACAACATTGCGTGTTTAAATACGTCCCCTACTCCAGCTTCAACTAAGGTAGAAGAGATCAATTGAATCGTCGCATCCCGATCCCCTCCCGCTTCAATATCCTCACTAGATACGGACTCACGATCAAACAATGGCCAAACAACTCCATAGATGATGTCTGGGTGGCCTTTTATTGCAAAAGAAATCCTGAACTCATCTGCGATTTCGGCCCCAAATGGAGCAACGATGCAAGATAACTCTGAAGGCTTCAAACCTAAGGATGTTTCCAAATAATTGACTGCAGCTTTCAGGCTAAGCGGGCGAACCCGTTTATCTGCGTCTCGGCAATTTGTATAAAAAGCGTCGGGTAACATCACTTCAAATTCACAACCCGGTAGTAAAGTGACAAGGGTTGGTTGAATCATTTCTTGAAGGTTCTTTAAGCTTTGGGAGCGCTCAATCCGCTCTGCTTCTTCCTCTTGCCAGACAAAGAATGGTTGACCTTTTTCGGTCGCAATAGCACATAAAATAAAGCGAGGATCAGCTAAAACAGCTATAGTGTCTGGCATCTCTTTTAAATCATAGGTTAGGTCTGTTTGCTCAACGGCACAGGTTGCCATTTTCTCAAGCAATTGGCGCGTTTGGGAATGTGACTGAGGAATTTGATCAATACTGTAAAGCCATGGAGCAATACTTAACTTCACGTTATCAGCAATCACGCAATCACTTAAACAATCAACAATGGTTGCTGCAATATTAGTAGAGATGGCACCAAAGGGAATGGTATATTTTGTTTGAGCGATGATGGGTAAAGAAATTAGTAATACCTCATACGATTTGCCATCAAACTCATAAATAAAAGACTCGGCAGCAGTTTCTGCAGCATCGGCTAGGATTTCAAAAGCCGTTGTTTGGCTTTTGAAAGAAATATCCAGTGCGCTATCTATAACAGTTTGATAATGCCCTTTTAGGAGTCTGGAGAGTCTTTCAAATATTTTACTTTCCCAAAAAATATCTTCTACTTTACTTCCTGAAGATGCCAAAGCTAATACTTCGGAAACCAGCTTTTCGACCTCTGGGGAGGTTCTTGCTTTATTGCGTATTCTTGAAGTACTCATCATTAGCCCCTATAAAGTTGCTTTACGCTTAAAAACTGGTCGAATCGAAGTAGATTCCAGCTCGGAATATTCATATCCTTCATAGTCAAATTGAATCAACTCTGCAGGAGACTTCACTCGTTGATCAATAATAAATCGCGCCATTAATCCTCTGGCTTTCTTCGCATAGAAAGAAATAATCTTATATTTACCTTCTTTTTCATCCAAGAAAACAGGTGAAATAACTGGATATCCAAGCCCTTTAATATCAAGAACTTTAAAGTACTCCTCAGATGCTAAATTAATTAAAAACTGATGCTTCTGACTAGCCAACTCACCTTTCATATCAGCAGTTAACTTGCTTCGCCAAAAGGCATACAAATCTTTACCGGCTTTATTGACCAGGGAAGTTCCCATTTCTAATCTGTAAGGTTGCATTAAGTCCAGTGGTTTTAAAATGCCATACAAACCAGATAGGATTCTAATGTGCTCTTGGGCGAATTTAAGTTGCTTTTTATTGAGTGAACTAGCATTTAGCCCCTCGTATACATCTCCATTAAAAGCAAAAATTGCGGGTCTACTATTTTCACTTGAAAAGTTTTTTTGCCACGAAGAGAACCTCACTGCATTTAAAGTGCCAAGCTTATCTGAAATATCCATCAACTTGGAGATTTCAAGAGGAGAAAACTTTTTTAATTGATTAACTAGTACTGCAGACTGATCAATGTAAGCAGGCAAAGTAGTGGGAACGTCGAGCATTGGTGACTCGAAATCCAAAGTTTTAGCAGGTGATAGAACAATGAGCATGATTTTTAAAATTTTGGAGATACTTCATTTATACCAAACTTTTTATAAATAATGAAGTTGGGGGTATTTTGACTACTAAGGCAGTACATTTTTTCTATTGGTAAATTCTAGAAAATGATGGTACTTTTCCCATTCAGAAGAATTCGGTGCTCGGCATGCCACCTTACGGCTCTGGCTAAAGCCATACATTCGGCATCACGCCCTGCAGCAGCTAATTGATCAGGATCCATGGAGTGATTAACGCGTTGCACTTCCTGTTCAATGATGGGTCCTTCATCTAAATCAGAAGTAACATAATGCGCGGTGGCACCGATCAATTTCACGCCTCGTTGATGAGCTTGCCAATAAGGTTTCGCCCCCTTGAAACTGGGTAAAAATGAATGATGAATATTGATGACTTTACCGGTTAATTTCTCACATAATTTAGTCGACAAAATCTGCATATATCTGGCTAGAACAACTAAATCAAATTTTTCTTTTTCAATTAATTCTAATAAACGATCTTCTTGATCTGATTTTTTTTCATCTTGTGATGAACTGATTGGAAAATAATGAAAGGGAACTTTGTAGGACTTGGCTAACTCTGCAAAATCATGATGGTTAGAGCCGATCCCTTGAATATCAATTGGTAGGCTGCCACTGTTACTTCTGAACAATAAATCATTTAAGCAATGTCCAAACTTCGAAACCATTACTAACACTTTAGGTTTTTTTTGTGCATCGTAAAAATGGCTATCCATAAAGAAACGTCTAGCGATAACCGCAAAGTCATCCTCAAGTCTAGCCAAGGTAACGCTCGGTTCGGCTTCAATAAAATGAACCCGCATAAAAAAACGACCGGTGAAAGTATCACTGAATTGGGCTGAATCAAGAATATTCGCACCCTTCAAATGCAAAAACTCACTCACAGCGTGGACAATTCCAGGTCGATCAGGACAAGAAATCGTTAAGATATATCCGGAATGCTGAATATTTTCAACGGTTAGGCTTTGATTTGGAGAAGTTGGATTTGAAGTAGGTAGATTCATGTGTTTTGTAAAGAGTTAAAAGCAAAGTAAAAAAGACCATCAAGCCATTTAGTTAGACTGACGAGAAGGCTAATCACCTACTTTTCACAATAGAGAAAAGTTCGTATATCCTAGTATTATAAATCGAAAGGTTTTTTACGCACATCATGTCTAAATTACAGAAGTCTACCCTTTTACAAACCAGTCAATGGCCAGCGATTCCCCTCGCAGAAGCACTTCGGCCAAAATCGATTGTAGATGTTGTTGGTCAGGATCATTTATTAGGATCTGGAAAGCCACTTCAACTCGCATTTGAATCTAGAAAACCCCATTCTATGATCTTATGGGGTCCTCCAGGTGTCGGTAAAACCAGTCTCGCTAGGTTAATGGCAGCGTATTTTGACTGTGATTTTATTTCAATATCAGCCGTACTTGCGGGGGTAAAAGAAATCCGTCAAGCCATTGAACAGGCTGAACAAAATCTTGCACAATTTGGTACTAGAACCTTACTTTTTGTTGATGAGATTCATCGTTTTAATAAGGGGCAACAAGATGCTTTATTACCATTTGTAGAGTCAGGACTAATCACTTTCATTGGTGCTACGACTGAAAATCCCTCTTTTGAAGTCAATTCTGCGCTTCTTTCGAGAGCTCAAACCTACGTCTTAAAATCGTTGAACCAAGACGATATGCTAAAACTATTAGAAAAAGTTAAAGGCTTCGTAAATCTTGATATTACATGGGATCAGGAGGCTGTGACGATGATCTGTGCATTTGCTGATGGTGATGCCAGGCGTTTTTTAAATCTTACTGAACAAATCCTGCAAGCAGCAGTTACTAAAAATTTACAAGTCATTACCTTAGCTTTTGCAGAAAACCTCCTCAGTACTAAAAGTCGAAGATTTGATCATGGAGGAGAATATTTTTATGATCAAATTTCTGCCTTACATAAATCAGTTAGAGGATCTAATCCTGATGCGGCCCTTTACTGGCTTTGCAGAATGCTAGACGGCGGAGCAGACCCGCTCTATCTAGCTAGACGAATTGTCAGAATGGCTTGGGAAGATATTGGACTGGCCGACCCAAGAGCTATTCAAATAGCCAATGATGCGATTAGCACGTTTGAAAGATTGGGAGCACCAGAGGGAGAACTCGCTTTGGGACAAGCTGTCATTTACTTATCCATGGCAGCAAAAAGCAATGCTGGTTATAAAGCTTTTAATGCTGCCAAAGCATTTGTTCAGAATGATCAGACTAAAGAGGTACCAATCCATCTACGCAATGCACCAACCAAATTAATGAAAGAATTAGGCTATGGTCATGCCTATCGGTATGCCCATGATGAGCCAAACGCATATGCAGCAGGAGAGAACTACCTCCCTAAAAACATGACGGCTCCGAATTGGTATCAACCAACAGACCGAGGTCTAGAGAAACAAATTCAAGAAAAAATGCAGTTTTTAAAAAGTCTCGATATCAAGGCTAACGAGAAAACTTAGTTAAACAAATTAGGTTTCATCAAAGAACTTTACAAAGTCTTTGAGTTCAGCACGCTCAGTAACTAGTTGATTTACAGTTGCAGAAGTATCTTCATATCCCAGGCTAATCGACATCACATATTGCTCATCCTCTGGAATTTCTAAGATATCAGTGATGACTTTGTGATAAGAAATAAAGGCTGCTTGAGGGCAACTTGCAAGACCTCTAGCAGTTGCTGCAATCAAAATATTTTGTACAAACATCCCGTAGTCAAGCCAACTCCCTTGCTCCATAACCCTAGGAATGGTTAACATCAAAGCGACAGGTGCACCAAAAAATTCATAATTTTTGGCATGTAACTGATGCATTTTTTGGTGTTCACCACGTTCAATTCCGGCAAGAGCGTAGAGGTCATAACCCACTTTCCTTCTTCGACTCAAAAAAGGCTCTGTCCAATTTTTAGGATAGTAAATATACTCTGGACGATGCTGTATATTTTTATCAGGGTCATTAAAAATTTCTAAAACAGCATTAGTAATTTCTTGTTTTTTTGCACCCGATAAAACATAAACCTTCCATGGTTGGATATTGGACCCGGAGGGTGCTTTAGAAGAGACTTGCAGAATGTCCTCAATCATTTGACGAGGAATTGGCGTTGATAAAAACCCTCTTACCGAACGCCGTAATTGCATTACCTCATCAACAACCTTCGTTACTTGGGATGTATCCATCATCAAAAGGCTAACTAAACGCGTTCAATCACTATAGCAATACCTTGACCTACCCCTATACACATCGTGCAAAGAGCATACCTACCGTCCTTACGTTCAAGCTCATAGAGTGCTGTAGTGACTAGTCTTGCTCCACTCATGCCTAGTGGATGACCTAAAGCAATTGCTCCACCATTAGGATTGACGCGCGCATCATCATCGGCAACACCAAGATCTCTGAGAGTTGCTAGACCTTGGGAAGCAAACGCTTCATTGAGTTCAATCACATCCATCTGTGAAATATCGAGTCCCAACATATTCAATACTTTTTTACTCGCTGGAGCCGGTCCAAACCCCATGATTCGAGGGGGAACACCAGCTGTGGCAAGACCTAAGATTTTAGCCCTAGGTTTAAGTTGAAACTGCTCCACAGCATCAGCAGAGGCAATCAATATGGCACAAGCACCGTCATTGACACCAGATGCGTTACCGGCAGTAACCGTACCATCAGGTTTGACAATCGGTTTTAATTTTTGTAATGCCTCAATCGTGGTTGCTCTTGGATGTTCATCTTGACTAACAACAACTGGTTCACCTTTTTTTGAGGGAATCGTTACTGGGGTAATTTCTAGAGCAAGGCGGCCATTTTGTTGTGCTTCAGATGCCTTTGCCTGGGATCTTAATGCAAAAGCATCTTGATCTGCTCTTGAAATATTAAAATCTCCAGCGACGTTTTCAGCTGTTTCTGGCATTGAATCAACACCGTGCAATTGTTTCATTAGCGGATTAATAAAGCGCCAGCCAATAGTTGTATCGAACACTTGATTACTTCTAGAAAAAGCCGTGTCAGCCTTAGGCATAACAAATGGAGCACGACTCATACTCTCGACTCCACCAGCTATACCTAAATGGATTTGGCCAGAAATAATGCCTCGAGATACGACCCCTATGGCGTCCATCCCAGAACCGCATAAGCGATTTACTGTTGAGCCTGGAACTTCAACTGGTAAACCAGCTAATAACGAGCTCATCCTTGCTACATTTCGATTATCTTCACCAGCTTGGTTTGCATTACCGTAAACCACCTCATCAACTTTAGTCCAATCAACTTGAGGATTACGCTGTATTAAGGCCTTGATCGGTACAGCACCTAAATCATCAGTTCTGACACTCGATAATGACCCGGCATATCGACCGATTGGCGTTCTAATAGCATCACAAATATAAGCTACATTTGGTTTTAATTCATTTGACAATTTAACTACCCCTTAATTTTTTAAGAGTTTCGCATCTGTGACAGATTGCAATAACTCAAAGGACATATCATTAAAAATTTCTTTGACGAGTAATCCTCCAGGGACTACTTCAAAAACACCTAGATCAGTAAAAATCATCGCTACACAAGCAACGCCTGTAAGCGGATAGGCACATTTTTGGACTAATTTACTACTACCTTCTTTAGTTAAGTGATCCATCATCACGAAGGTCTTATTGGCGCCAACGGCTAAATCCATCGCACCACCTACCGCAGGAATGGCATCAGCATCACCTGTATGCCAATTGGCTAAATCCCCAGACTCTGAAACTTGATAGGCACCCAATACGCAAATGTCTAAATGCCCCCCACGCATAATGGCAAAGGAATCAGCCTGATGAAAATAGGAACCACCAGTGAGCAAGGTTACTGGCTGTTTACCTGCATTAATCAAATCCCAATCTTCTTCACCCTTTGCTGGTGCAGGCCCCATACCTAAAATACCATTCTCGGAATGTAAAAATATTTCTTTATCTGCCGGTAAGTAATTTGCGACGATAGTTGGCATACCAATCCCTAAGTTCACATAGGCACCTTCTGGTATGTAGGAAGCAATTTTGGCAGCGACTTCATTACGAGTGACTGGCTTTAATGAAGATAGTTCTGTTGGTTGAGTCATTATTTTTCCCCTTTATTGCCCATTGGCACAACGTATTTGACAAAAATACCGGGTGTCACAACAGTTTCTGGATCAAGTTCGCCAAGTTCTACTACGTGATTAACTTGGGCAATTGTATTTTTTGCAGCCATCGCCATGATTGGACCAAAATTTCTAGAAGCTTTTCGATAGACTAAATTACCCCAACGATCGCCTTTGTCACCTTTAATTAGGGCAAAATCTGCACTTAAAGGGGTTTCAAAGACATAGTTTTTGCCATTGATCAGTCTAGTTTCTTTACCCTCTGCGAGTAAAGTGCCATAGGCGGTTTGCGTAAAAAACCCACCTAAACCTGAACCCTCTGCTCTGATTCTCTCCGCCAAATTACCCTGAGGGGTTAATTCCAACTCAATTTGTTTAGCTTTAAAGAGATTATCAAATACGTAAGAATCGGCCATGCGTGGATAAGAGCAAATAATTTTTCTGACTCTACGCGCCTTTAATAAAGCTGCGATACCTGTTTCTCCACTACCGGCGTTATTCGTAATGATCACCAAGTCTTTAGCATTTTGACCCACTAAACCCTCAATCAGTTCATGCGGAATACCAGATCCACCGAAACCACCGATCATGATGGTCGCACCATCTTTGAGACCAGCAAAGAGCTGGTCCATGTCTACAGAAACTTTATTTATCATAGAAATTTTTTATTGCTTTGGTCCAATAGTAAGTTCAAGGGTTGGTAAATGATCTATCGTACCCACTAGATGATCACCCACCTCTACTTTGCCAACACCTTCGGGAGTTCCTGTATAAATCAAGTCACCCTCTTTAAGGTGGTAAAACTGGGATAAATTTGAAATTACTTCTGCAACACTCCAAATCAAGGCATTCAGATCAGAGGATTGTTTGACTTGACCATTTACAGTCAATTCAATCTTGCCGTTATTAAGTGGACCTGTCACTGATTTAGGGATAATTTCAGTGATGACAGCAGAGTCTTCAAAAGCCTTACCAAAATCCCAAGGACGTCCCATCTCACGACTTGCAATTTGGAGGTCACGACGAGTCATGTCTAAGCCAGAGGCGTAACCATAGACACAATCTTCTGCATCTTCAACAGCCACTCTAAAAGCAGGCTTACCAATGGCAATCACTAACTCCATTTCATAATGTAAGTTATTTGTGCTCAGGGCATAAGGGGTTATTGCTGGGCTCAGAACAATTGCGTTTGCTGGTTTCATAAAATAAAAAGGTGGTTCACGATCTGGATCAAAGCCCATTTCTCTAGCATGCGCCGCATAATTACGACCAACACAAAAAATTCTAGAAACTGCGTAGGAAGCATCCGTACCTTTTACTGGCACACTTGGAATGGCTTCTGGGTTAAACACATAATTCATGATTCATCCTTAAAAAAATTTGTCTCAAGCTCACAATAATAAACCACTTAGCACAGCACATTCCCGATATGGGATGAATTATCCCCATGCTTGACCTAACTTCGCCTATTTTAAAAAACAGAGTGAATTGCCTAAGTTAATCTAAAAAAATTAATTGCTTTGAGATTTGTGTAAAAATCAATTGAAATAAATTATTTTGAAAAGATGATTCAAATGTCACATATTCAATATTTAACTCAAATTTACCTCGAATCTGGTGCAATCCAACGTATCCAATCTGAATGCAACAGACTGAATATCAAAAAACCCTTAATTGTTACCGATCAAGGAATTAAATCGGCTGGAATTTTATCGAAAATTGAGCAGGTTTTAGGGGGCATGGAATATGTTGTGTTTGATCAAACACCATCCAACCCCACCCAACGGGCAGCTGAACTTGGTAAAGCTCTTTATGAAAAGCATAACTGTGACGGCTTAATTGCTCTTGGAGGGGGTTCTTCTATTGATTGCGCAAAAGTAATCTCGATCCTGGCATCTCATCATGAACCACTAAAAAACTACGCCACCATTGAGGGCGGATCTAACAAGATTACTGCCCAAGTTGCCCCCTTAATAGCAGTGCCAACGACCAGTGGCACGGGGAGTGAAGTGGCAAGAGGGGTGATTTTAATTTTAGACGATCAACGTAAAGTGGGATTTCACTCCTGGCATATTTTGCCTAAATCGGCTATTTGCGATCCAGATCTCACTTTAAATCTACCCCCCTACCTTACGGCGGCCACCGGGATGGATGCAATTGCACATTGCGTAGAGACTTTTTTAAATCCCCCTTTCAACCCAACAGCAGATGCTATTGCTTTGGATGGTTTAGAAAGAGCTTGGCAAAATATTGAATTAGCGACTCAAGATGGTCAACATCAAGAAGCAAGACTGCAAATGATGACCGCATCCATGCATGGTGCAATGGCCTTTCAAAAGGGACTGGGTTGCATCCATAGCCTTAGTCATAGTCTTGGTGGTTTATTTCCAAATCTTCATCACGGCACTCTTAATGCCGTCTTCTTACCGGCCATATTGCGTTTTAATGCAAAGGCGCAATCAGTAATTGAGCAAAAAAAAATGGCAGCAATTGCCCAAAAAATTGGTGTCTCAGATGAGAGTATTTTGCCCGAAGCGATGTTGAATCTTTCGAAAAGACTAGGGCTTCCAACTGGCTTAAAAGATTTAGGGATTGAAGAAGCTCATTTTGATCAGATTATTCAAGGAGCTTTAAAAGATCATTGCCACTTCACTAATCCAAGAATCGCCACATTTGATGATTACAGAAATATTCTTCTCGAATCGATGTAACTTTTAAATTTGTTAAAAATTTCAGATAGAATAAAAATACGACCGAAGATTAACAAAATTAAGTAATGATTTTAGTTTAAGAAGGTTTTTTAACAAACGAGAAATGCCATGACATCAAAATTTCGCATCAATGCATTAATCAGTTTATTTTTAGGCATATCGCTAACATTTTTACCAGCCGATCTATTCGCCAAAGACACTCCCAAATATCAGAAACACCAAATTATTATTGCTAAGGTAATTGGTATTTCAGATGGTGACACCATCACCCTTCTCAATGAAGACAATACTCAGCTAAAAATTAGACTAGCAGGGATTGATTGTCCGGAGAAAAATCAAGCTTTTGGAAATCGTGCAAAACGATTACTCAGTGAAAAGGTCTTTGGTAATGTTGTCCGGGTAGAAATCAGAGGAATCGATCGTTATGAAAGGGCTTTGGGGATTGTTCGATTAGGTGATGAAGATATTAATGAATATCTTATTCATGAGGGTGTTGCTTGGCATTACAAACATTATGCAAAGGATCAACCAGCAGAAGAAGCAAAACGGTATGACCTAGCCCAAGAGTTCGCAAAAAAAGCAAAAAAAGGTTTATGGATCCAAGAAAATCCTACAGCACCATGGGATTTTAGAGAGCAACGCAGAAAAGCCGAGATGAAATCTTAAGTTTCAAAAAGTTCATAGCAATACCAACACTTTTCACCTCCTATTAGAGGACTAACATAGAGCTTTCATAGTCATTCCTTTTTTGACTAGCAAAAATAACACCCCATGAACAGTCATCAAATTATTTGCTCAATGTGCGGGAACCCCCGCCAATTTATCCTCAAAGAATGTCCCTATTGTGGCGAAACTGATTTTCTTTCAGATGCAGATGCACAGGTTAAAGCATTTACGATTAACTTAGAATCTGGCCTACCTACAATTGACGAGGCATTTTTAAGGTTTGAACATTATCTGACTCGACTACAAAACACAGGAATTCGACTGATTAAGGTCATTCATGGTCAAGGGTCGACAGGACAAACCGGGAAAATTAAAAAGGCTTTTCGGGATGCAATGGATTATGGTAAGTGGACCAATGCGATTGCTGAAGTCTATTACGGTGAGGTATTAAAACCAGGTTTATCAGGATTGGAAGAGTTACGAAGAAGTCATCCAACCCTTGCCAAAGGAATCACCATCGATATGCATGGAAATTCTGGCATTACAGTATTAATACTTTTCAAAGACTTTTAGTACTTAATCATCTTGCAGAGAAAATTCTTTTTCCACATCAGAGAAGATTCTCAAAGTCTGGCTAGCTGAAATAAAGAATTCTCGAATTTGAGATTCGTTCTGCACATCATGGAGAAGATGATGATTTGAGAGAATTTGACGCCAATACCTTGATCCCCCAATACCATGAGCAAAGCCTAATACATGGCGTGTAATAGCCGCGATATTAAAAACATATTTACCCTGGCTTTGCTGACAAAATCGATACCAACGAATTGCGTAATCAATTAACTTTTCTTCAACAATTTTCCAGGTTTGAGCATTTAAAAAGTAACCGTAATTTTGACCTGAGCTCTCAATCATTTGATCCCAAGCCAATAAATGCGCTGGGGTATGATAGGCCGCCCGCCCTATCATAAAGCCATCAAAATCATCCCAATGATTGGCAATATCCTGGTTGGTTTCAAGACCACCATTAAGTAATACATTCACTTGTGAAAACTGATTTTTTACATCCATTCGAAGTTGCTTTGCGACTTCATACCTTAAAGGAGGAACTGTTCTATTTTCTTTAGGAGATAAACCTTTGAGGATGGCATTACGAGCATGAATGGTAAGTTGTGAAGCCCCAGCGTCACAGACCTTCAGCATGAAATCAAGGACAAATTGATAGTCTTGTTCTTGAGTCGGATCCATCTCGTTTAAACCTAAACGATGTTTAACACTAATCGGAATATCCACCGCATCTTTCATAGCTTTAACACAATCAGCAACCAGATTCGGCTCAGCCATGAGACAAGCGCCAAATGAGCCTCTCTGAACACGCTCTGAAGGACAGCCACAATTTAAATCAATCTGGTCATACCCCCATTCTTGAGCAATTTTAGCTGCCTGCGCTAAGTCAAAAGGCTCACTACCACCTAATTGCAACACAACAGGATGTTCATCTTTATCAAAATCTAAATGCTTAGGACGATCACCATAAATAATTGCCCCAGTATTAATCATCTCCGTATAAAGAATGGCTTTTTTAGAAAGTATTCGATGAAATGAGCGGCAATGCCGATCAGTCCAATCCATCATCGGTGCTACGGCTAATATCTTTGGGCTTGAAATCGATATGTTTTTATTAGAATTTATTGTTTTTTTAATCGTCATAAAAGGTATAAATTAGATGTAATAGAGTAAATATTGCTACCTTTTTGTCCATTTTTTTAAATGTCAAGAATCATTGAGGTCGAAGGCAACTCCTGACCCACCCGAGCTAACGATTTGACATCCAACTGCAACAAGCAGTGATTCCATTTTATCCCAAGGTATAGCAACAGTTACTGGATTGGAAAATATGGCTAACAAAGGCCTTTTGTGCTTGCTGTTCATTACAAATACGATATCATAAAACAAGAAAGTGCAGTCGTTTATACTAAGACTCGAGCGGATTGACAGTAAACAAAAAAATTAAAAAAAGACAACAATGACATCACAAACCATTTCGAGTTTTAAAAAATCCAAGACTCACCCTATTTCAAACAAAACTTGGCCTACTGAAGGCGTGAGTAGAGCTCCATATTGGATTTATACAGACCCAGATATTTATTTATTAGAACAAGCTAATATTTTTAGGGGTAATGCTTGGCATTATTTAGGAATCGATGCAGAGGTTCCAGAAACCGGCGACTATAAAACCACCTATATAGGCGATACCTCTGTTCTGATGGTTAGGGCTGAGGACGGTTCAATTAATGGCATGGTGAATCGCTGTGCTCACCGAGGTAACATGGTTTGTCGTGATGCTTTCGGCAAAGCAGAATCACTGTACTGTGTCTATCATGCATGGAGTTATGACCTTAAGGGAAATTTAAAAAATGCTGCTTTTAGTCGAGGTATTCGGGGTGAAGGTGGTTTACCTAAAGATTTTGATAAAGCCAATCATGGTCTGACTCAACTTCGTACAGAGCTTATTTGTGGTCTAGTTTTTGCTACGTTTAGTGAGACGCTTGAACCTCTTGAAGAATGGCTTGGTGATGTTGCTTACGGTATTAAACGCTTGCTAACTCGCCCCTTAAAAATATTAGGCTACGATACGCAAAGAATCAAATCAAACTGGAAAAATTATCATGAAAACCCCAGAGATTCTTATCATGCCAATATCTTGCATACCTTTTATGGGACATTTGGCTTATCAAGACAATCTCAAGAGTCGGGCATGGTATTAGATAAGATGGGTCGTCATTCTTGCTTCTTCACAAAAGCGGGCACAGAAAAGAACGATACCAATTATCAAAATACCACCTCCGAGTTAAGATCACACAATGATCAACTCAAGCTAGAAGATCCCTCTATCTTAAAGTGGGTGGATGAAATTGGTGATGGTGTTAGTGTTCAAATTTTATCGGCTTACCCTTCTTTTGTTCTTCATCAAATCGCTAATAGTCTTGCGACAAGACAGTTACTACCTAAAGGACAAAATCAATGTGATTTAGTTTGGACGTATTTTGGTTTTGCTGACGACGATGAACCAACGACCCAACGACGCTTAATCCAAATTAATTTAGCGGGCTCGGCAGGTATGATTTCTGTCGAGGATGCTGCAGTATGCGAAATGACTTACCGCGCAATTGCTGATGGCCAAGTCGGTAACTCTTTTATAGAGATGGGCGGGACAGATTTGATTTCCGGCGGTTCTAGTAAATTATCTGAACGAGCAATTCGTAATTTTTGGCATAACTATCGCCAAGATATGAACCTTTAAGTTAAAGATTTTTAATCATGAATACTTTTTATACCAACGAATCTGACTACCGTCTCGTTGAACAATTAATTTTTGAATGGGCCCGTCGCATCGATGAAAATCGAGTCGAAGCAATTGCTGATTTATTAGTTCCGAATGGCCGATATACAGTCCAGTCCCGTTTTAACTTAGATAGAAATTTACCTCACTGCTCCATTGACTGTCACAGCCCAGCGCAGTTAAGAGATCGTATCTTATCCATGCGTATCGCTAACATTTATGAACCGCATCACTATCGACATATGATTTCGGGGGTTCAAATATTAAAGAAAGAAAATAACCTTCTTGAAGTGGTTTCTAACTTTTCCATCATCAGAACAATGGAGTTAGATGGACAAATTCAAATTATTTTCACAGGTCAAGCGAGAGACGAAATATCGATTGATCAGCAAACGGTTCTTTTTAAAAGACGACATCTTGTGTTTGACTCAAGAGCCATTGAAACATTACTTGTTATTCCAATTTAAGGAAGTTTAAAACTTATGCCAAAACTACAAATTGATCGCAGAACTCTCCTTAAACAGTCGATGGCGCTATCTGGCCTTGTCATTTCTGGATCTGTTTTTTCTCAAAACAATTGGCCACAAAAGCCAATTCGGATAATAGTTCCGAATCCTGCTGGTGGCACAGCAGATGCCTTACCGCGTTTACTTGCAGAGCCATTATCGAAAGCTTTAGGTCAATCCATTATTGTTGAAAATAAGCCTGGCGCTGCCGGCAATATCGCAGCTGAATACATTTTTAATGCTGAGGCTGATGGCTACACTCTGTTTGCATCTCCGCCACCTGCCCTATCAATTAACGCTAATTTATACCCGAAGTTAAATTATCAAGCTGCACAATTTGTCCCGATTACCGTGATGGCAGCAGTACCTAATGCCCTTATGGTGCATCCATCTTTACCATTTAATACCGTTCCTGCATTTTTACATTATTTAAAAGCAAATCCGGATAAATTAACTTATGCCTCTCAAGGAAGTGGATCAACGGCGCATTTAACTGCGGAACTTTTTAAACTTAAAACCGGTCTAAAAATGCTTCATGTTCCCTACAAAGGCGACGCTCCAGCGATTACTGATTTATTAGCTGGACACGTCGATGTTATGTTTGGAAATATTGGCGCGACAATGCAGTATGTCAAATCGGATAAATTAAAACTCATTGCTCTTACTACCCAAAAAAGAAACAAATCATTTCCGAACACTCCCACACTCAATGAGTTCATTCCGGGCATGATTGCAACCACTTGGTTTGCCATGGTAGCTCCCCCTAAAACCCCATCAAGCATCGTCAATAAAATTTCCGCAGCTATCGGTAGTATTTTAAAAACACCAGATATGCAAAAGAAACTTGCTGAAATGGGTGCTGAGCCAATCGGTGAATCTCCTGAAGAAACTTTGAAATGGATTAAAGAAGATACAGAGCGATGGAAGGAAGTTATTCAAGCGGGTAAGATCACAATCTGAAGACAGTTATGATTTACAAAATTGAATTAAACTTTAAGACCATTTAAAGCAAAATCAATTAACTCGTAACTCTTCAGGGTGGAAACTCCTGCCCTCATTTTATATTGCTTGTTTAGGGGACGATTAAAAATAATAGGTACTTTTGCTTCTGATGTACCGCCATGTGTCCTGAGACGATGACCCTCTAGACCTGATAAGTCATGATGACTTACTGAAGTACCAATACAAACATTTTTTCTTGCGATCACTGCTACATCACCTTCACGATCAGGAGGCAGATCAAACAACTTGCAAATATTTTCTTTGTCCAAAGCTAGCTCAATTCCATCAATTCCGGCAATTGATTCAATTACATTCTTAGGACTTGCTTTACCTCGGCACCACACTCTTACGAATCCACCAAGGGAACCATGGTGTCCAATATAAGCATCGGTAATTGGACAAACCACCTGAACGTCACCTTTACCTAACTTCTCATCCAAAATATCTTGAAGCCAAATCACATTTGGCATTCCTTGAGCATTAGACTTATCGCTCATACCATGATCTGCAGTAAGGCCAACTACCGCCCCCAAACGGTCAAACTCACCAAAACATTGATCGAGCTCTTGATAAAACTGTTTAGCCTCTAATGCATCTGGAGCATACTTATGTTGCACCCAATCGGTGAGTGATAGATACATCAAGTCGGGCATTTCACGCTCCAACAATTTAATACCTGCTCTGAGAACAAATAATGAAAGGTCCATTGAGTAGATATCCGGTTCAGGCATTCCAACTAATTCGATAACTTCTTCAATTCCGTTTTCTGCAATACTGCATTGACTGGCAAACTCAGCGGAGAAGGAAATATTACCATTTGATAAATTTAAATTTTTACCTAACTGTTTACGAAGCTTATCTTTAGCAGTAATAGAAATTACTCTTGCACCTGCATCTGCAAACTTTGCCAAGATAGTATCACCTCGTAACAGCTCTGGACCAGTCATTACAACAGGCTCCCAAGTATTGGTGTCTAAATAGTAGTTTCCTGAGATTCCATGTTTCGAGGCAGGAGTACCTGTAATAATCGACATATTATTTGGACAAGTAAAACTAGGCATCGTGCCATCTGCTATCGTACAAAATCCATTTTGAATAAATTTAGCAATATTGGGGATTGCAGATTCAGCTAATAAGTGTTGAAGATACTCAGGATCACCGCCATCAATACACACGATTATCGTTGGCTTCTTAGGCCATTGATAGCTGGTACCATTTACCAAAATTTTAGAATTCATCTTTAGTTTCATTCCAAGAATTTGGCTTTTGACCCAACTCTAAACGTCGATTGATATCTTCGATCACAGGCAATAAATCAGCAACGGAATCTAACATATAATCTGGCGCCATTGCTTGTATTGCCATGCGAGCAGACTCTTGTAATGGCAATGACTCCTCTTGAGGCATTGCCTTGAGTTCTTCGTAAGAAAGTCCAAGGGCATTGCCACTTAATGCTACTCCGACCGTCCAACAACCAAAGGCCTTTCCTTCTTCGATCCCGGGCTGAGTGTCATCAATCTTAATATATGCAAGGGGATTGTCAATGCCAAACTGTTCAGCACATCGATTCATCATTTGAGCAGAGGGTCGACCCAAAGGAGTATCTCCCGAATAAGACATGGCATCAACTTCGTACCCCTGACCTTTTGCAATTGGCAGCAATATGTCTAACAGTTCTTTGGTATACCCAGTTGTAGATCCAATTTTGATTGCACGCTCTCGCAGAATTCTAGAAAGCTCTGCTACTCCGGGAATTAATTGGCCACACTCGCGGATGCTAACCTTGTTCATGGGGACAAAAATAGCTAACAACCGATCTACATCTTCTTTAGTATGAGACTGATGATGTAATTCAATCCATTGTTTTTGAATCTCAGGAAGCTTTAAAAGTTCATCAATATGATCCCATTTGTTCATACCCATTGGAATACGTGCTTGAGCAATCGTCAAATGGATACCCTCAGATTCAAATAGTTTCACAAATGCACCCATGGGAGCACGACTTCCAAAATCTACTGTTGTTCCAGCCCAATCAAAAATAATTGCTTTAATTGAAGTTTTAATCATTACATAACCATTCATCAAAATTATCTTTTGCAAGTCCAAAAGCGGTACTTGCTCCTGTGCCACTGCTCACGATTGCCACTCTAATTCTCGGGGATACTTTTTCAATCAACGCATCCGATACACTTGAAGATGGATAAACGCCAGTCCATCGCTCCATCATCGTATGCTCAGTGATATTTAAAACCTTATATAACAAATTGATGATCAAACTCTCAACTCGCTCACTCGCAAATACCTCTTCAGAAGGACCATATCGATGCGAGTCGCCGACTACTAAGCTCCCATCTGCACTTTGAACAACGATTAAATGAATTCCTTCATTTAGATACTCTGGCATCTCTTTAGCAATTCGATCTTTAAGTGCTTGAGCTTCAGGCAGCCCAGCCCAGCCAAGATACCTAGCTAAGCTGTTATCTGTCATTACACTACCAGGCAAAATAAAGCCCTCTTGAACTTTTAACCTGAACATTTGAAGAGTGCATAATTTTAAATGATGCTTTTCAATGTAGGGCTTGGCAATACCCGTCAGCTGAGAACCTGGGCATATCACAACCCGATTAGCTTCCAAACGATGATTGGAAGTAAGAATCGATGAATCATCAATGGACAAGACCTCTGTACCCCAATAAAAATCAACGCCCATTTCAGATTGCAAGTATTCAGCTAATTGAGGAATTGCGTCTTTAGATTCCACTCTAAATTCATGAGGACTATAAAGAACACCTAAAGATTCTTGGAGCCTTAGATTATCGGTATTCGAAAATCCTAAACTTGGTAAATCGTTGTAACTCGTTTTTTCATAAAAGGTGCATTCTTCACCCATTGTAGTTTTTAAAAAAGCTTTAGCTACTGCCACTGCCTCCGGACGTTGACATAAAATCCATGTGCCTTGATGCAATATTTTGATACCAGCTAAGTGGGTCAATTCTCGCCAAACCTTTGCAGAATATACGGCTCTTCGCCAAGTGTCTTTGTAACCCTGACCAGAGACTGTAATAAAGCCAAAGTTACGAATGGATGCACCAGTACAGCGGGCATTTTGCTCAACAATTGCGACCGACAAACCTCTTTTTCTTGCTTCGTAAGCATGAGCTAGCCCAACAATCCCAGAGCCTACCACTAATAGGTCATACATTTTTTTCATTATCGATCTCAAATCCTGCAAAGTTTCTTCCTCGAGCAGAAAGTCTCACTCGACCAACCTGTTCTTCAACATATTTGTCACGTTCAAGCGGAGGATATACTAAAAACCCTAAATTCACTAACCATTGATACATCTCAATTGGTGTTGAAAATTGCTGACCAACTGCTTCCTCAACTGCGAGCAAAATACGAGAATCACACTTACTTTGAATTAATAATTGCCATACATAAGGCAACCAGTAAGCACAAGATTGACCATGACTTTTTTGACTAGTAGCAGTTTCGGTATATGACAAGGCGTGTGCTAAGGCTGTTTGAGTTACTCCCATTGCCAAACCTGCCGATAATGCAGCACCCGAAAGTTTTTCACGAATTTCAAGATTTTCTAAATTACCCTGCAGACGAGGCAAAGATTCACAAATAATCTTAGCCGCTTCAATCGCTTGTCGAGTCGTATCGGAGGTACTATTCCGATTCCAAATAGCTTCTAAGGCGTGAGAAAGAGCATCAATCGCTGCATCCCGTGAAACAATCCAAGGAGCACCTAAACACAAACAAGGATCTACGATAGCATCATTCGCTAACACTTGCGGTCCAAAAAATGAATGTTTGTGATGATTTTTAAAATCCCAAATCGTTGCTGTAGGACTAACTTCACTTCCAGTGCCTGCCGTTGTTGGGGCAAGGATTAAAGGAATTTTGAAAAAATGTTGGCCATCCATAGCGGTGTCTAGATTTTTACTTAACCAAGCTTGACCTTCTGGCCGAAAGCGTAAGACTTTAGCAACGTCCATCACACTGCCGCCGCCGACCCCTAATAAAACTGAGTTGGTGTGATCAATTCCTTGCCAAAAACTCTCCTGGAGCGCTTGAACATACAATATTTCAGGCATGCCATTTTGATAAATCGTTTCTGAAAGTACTCTACCCTGCAAGGAGTTATGTATATTACTCATTTGAAGATTAGAAATTTCAGGAATTCGCAGAATATGAAATCCACGTTCAGGATAAAGCTTTTCTAACTGGTTTAAAGATCCTGCTCCAAAATAAATTTTCGACTTATTCATTATTTAAGTAGCAAGTTTTCTAAGGTAAGAAGAGATCAAATCAATGATCGTAACTGTTGCAATTAAGATAATTAATACAGCACAAGTTTGAGCATATTGAAATCCCCGTGTAACCTCATAAATAATTACCCCAATACCACCCGCTCCAACCATTCCAACCACCGAGGCAGACCTTACGTTTGCCTCAAAACGATACAATGAATAAGACACCCATAAGGGCATTACTTGAGGCAAAATCCCATAGACAATTTCAGCCATGGGATGCGCTCCTGTAGCACGAATACCTTCAATGGATCTTGGATCAACCGCCTCAACTGCCTCTGAAAATAATTTAGCCAAAGTCCCTGTCGTGTGGACAAATAATGCTAATACCCCAGCAAACGGACCTAGTCCAACGGCGACAATGAATAGCATTGCAAACACCATTTCATTGATAGCGCGTAAAGCATCCATCAGGCGACGAACTGGTTGATAGATCCAAGGACTAACCACATTGGATGCGCTCAGCAGTCCTAAGGGAACAGCAGCGATAATTGCTAGCAAAGTTCCCCAAACCGCAATCTGGACTGTAACCAACATTTCAGAAACGTATAGTTTCCAATCTTTAAAGTTAGGTGGGAAAAAATCTGCCGCGTACTTACCCATGTTGCCAGAATCTTTAATCAGATCCATCGGACGCATTTCTGCGCCTTCCCAAGACCAAGCAAGTACTAAAAAAAACAAAGCCCAACCAAGATAGTAGGTTAGACCATGTCTTTCTTCCAGTGCTCTTGCCTTGGCTCGATCCAATGAAAGTTTGGATGCATTCTCACTCATTTAATTTTTGCTAAAGCCTCATTAAATTCAGCAACTTTTTTTACTCTCTCAGCATCACTAATCGTAGTATCTGTCTCAACCTTGCGTAATTCTTTATAAAGTTCCAATTGGCGAATAGGATTTAATTGTGCATTCGTGGACGGTCTAAAACCACCGTAATTATAAATATTTTTGAGAATAGCCTTTTCAGCCGGATCAGTCTTTGCATAGTTATACACAAATTTCTTTAATTTCTCTTTCGTATCATTATCTAAATCAGTCCGCCAAACAAAGGGATCACTAGGAATCAGAGGGCTTTTCCAAATTATCTTTAATGCCTGAAATGCATCAGGTTTGTTTGCCGCTAAACGATCAAGTTCCTCAGAATTGTTGGTTGCAACATCTAGTTGCTTCGCTAGAATAGCCTGAATATTTACGCTATGGCTTGCATTTCTGACAGTTTTGAAAGTCTCCCTTGCTTCTATGTTTCTCTTTGCAAAGACGTAATAAGTGGGAACTAAAAATCCAGAAGTTGAATTCGGATCACCAATACCAAAATTGATACTCTTACCATTTTTAATTACATCATCCACGGTATTATATGGTGAGTCTTTTTGAGTAATTAAATACGATGTATATCCCACCGCCCCATCAGCAAAAACCACTTGGGCAAACACTTCACCGTTAGAACGATCAACCGCCTCCATGGCAGCTTTATTTCCAAACCAAGCAACTTGGACTTTATTAAAACGCATTGCTTCAATCACTCCAGCATAATCCGTTGCATAGAACGATTTGACCGTTAGGCCTGTCTGCTTTTCCATATCCCTAAAGAATGGTTCCCAACGATCCCTCTGCGCTGATGCAGAATCTGTTGAGATCACTCCAAAACTTATTTCCTTTGCTTGCACCATGCATACCATCAATGCAAGAAACCCTGCCAAAAGTATTTTACTTAACTTCATTTTCAATCTCCCAATAAAAAAATAATTCCTATTCAACCAATATTAATTCTGGTGATGCAATACCATCACCCCTATTACAAGAAAAATCATCCTCCATCTCAAGATCTCCCAAATTCGAACCATATAATTTTGCTAACATGGCAGCACCTAACTCTTTGGTAGGGCCATCAAAAACCACAGTGCCATGATTGAGAGCTATAGTTCGAACGCAATATTTTTTAGCAATTGGAATCTGGTGCAAGCTAGTGATGTAGGTCAAGTCTAGTTTTTCAGATAAAGTAACCATCGTTTCCATCACCTTTCTTGATGACTCTGGATCGAGTGAGGCTACCGGTTCATCTGCAAGCAAAATCTTTGCCCCCTTTATCAACGCACGAGCAATTGCCACTCGTTGTTGTTGTCCACCGGATAGCGTTGAGGATCTTTGATAGGCAAAATCAACTAAACCCACCCTTTCAAGAGCATCTAATGCTTTTGCCTTCTCTTCCAATGAAAAGCGTCTAGATATGATCTGAAAAATATTTTTATTAGGACAAATCCCAATTAAGACATTGGTCAATACATCTAATTGATTTACTAAATTAAATTGTTGAAAAATGACACCCACTTCATTTCTGATTTGACGAACATCTTTTGATAAATGGCCATTGGCTTGAATTTCGCGCTCATTAATCTTAATCATTCCCCCATCTTGATCCAAAACTTCCAAACCAAGAATGGACCTAATCAACGTAGACTTCCCAGATCCAGACGCACCAATTAATGCAACCCTTTCTCCAGCGGTGATATCAATACTTACATTACACAAGGCTTGGGTCTTTCTTCCACTTGAGAAGAATGTCTTGTTAGCGGAACTTATATTCAGAATATTTCTCATAAGCATATCTCCACGATGTTTGATAACTCAGTGATCACCTCATCTTTATTGGGCATAACCAACTCAGAGTTCTTTGCCAACTCATCCCATCTTCTTAATAAAACAGCATCACTGGCAAAAGAATGGCTCAGAAATTTCTCGCACTCTTCAACCGTCATTTCACCACCCTGAAGAATTAAACTTCTAATAGAATCAGGAGATAAAGATTTGTGATATTCGGGATTCGTTGTGATTAAATATCGTTTAGCTAAAACGTGCATCAGTACCGGTTGAGCAACTTCTTGAGAAAACACTTGAGCTAAGTAATTTCCACCCAAGCGCTCATGATGGTCATCATGACCATACGATGTTGGGGTTCCTTCTTTCTTTGACAACAGATGACCAATATCATGTAACCACGCTGCAAGCTGTAGCTTGGGGCTGGCTTTTTGATTTTTAGCAAGCTGTCCACACTGCCATGCATGTGCTAATTGAGAAACGCCTTCACCATCGTAATGAAGGTGGCCTTTCTCGCGATAAAGTTCAACAATTGAAAGCATAGAAGTTGTCATGTTCCTAATATGACAAAGAAATATGACGGCTTTGTGTTGATCGAAACCAAAATGTTGGTTTTAAGAAATAAACACAACCTTTATAAAAAAATAGCCAAAAAAACTACTTGGTGCAACAAAGGGGACAAGTAATCTTGCTTGATGAATATGATAAATTGTCATAATCCATAAATAGACTACTTATATAAAATTTAACTTGATTGGAGTAAATATGTCCAAGCGTATTGCGCTAGTAACATCTTTAACGCTGCTGATGATGACCTTTTTTTCGGCTAGTTCTGCAACAAGTTTTGTCAGTGATACCAAAGCTGCTGACACCATTTATTACAATGGTCCGATTGTCACGGTGAACGATCAGCAACCAACAGCTAAGGCTGTCGCCGTTAAAAATGGCAAAATCATCGCTGTTGGTTCTGAGAATTCCATGAAGCAATTCACGGGTATGAAAACCAAGCAAGTTTCCTTAGATGGTAAAACTTTAGTGCCAGGTTTTATTGATGGTCATGGTCATATGGTTAATGTGGGAGTTCAAGCCATTTCAGCAAACCTACTACCACCTCCTGACGGAACTGTGGACTCTATTCCCGCTTTGCAAAAGGTCTTAAAAGAATGGGTAGCTAACTCACCTGTTCCCAAAAAATATGGACTGATTATTGGCTTTGGTTATGACGACTCTCAACTCAAAGAGCAACGTCACCCTACAAAAGAAGAATTGGATGAGGTCTCAAAAGACATCCCCATCATGTGTTTTCATCAAAGTGGACATATTCGTTCCTACAACAGTAAAGCCTTAGAAATAGCTGGAATAACTAGCCAAACAGTAAGCCCTGTTGGCGGCATTATTCAGCGTAAAAAAGGCAGCCAAGAACCAAATGGTGTCTTTGAAGAAACGGCAATGATGTTAGTGGATTCAAAAATCCTTCCTAAAGTCGGTAGTGAAGAAATGGTCAATTTGGCCTTAGCTGGACAAGAGTTATATAAAAGTTTTGGACATACCACCGCCCAAGAGGGTTTAGCTATTGATGGATTTTTATTGGGTCTTACCGAACTTGCCAAAAATAACAAGTTAGATATTGACGTTGTGGCCTATCCTCCCATCATGCTCCCCGGCATCGAAAAGCGGATGGAAAGCCCTTTTGTTGGCAAAACCTATCAGAATCACTTACGGATTGGTGGGGTAAAACTGGTTCTCGACGGTTCCCCTCAGGGTAAAACCGCATGGTTATCAAAGCCTTACTTTATAGTTCCTGAGGGTCAAAAAGATGACTACAACGGCTATCCTTCCATGCCTGATGAAATGGCTAATCTATTTATCAAACAAGCTTATGCTAAGAAATGGCAAATCATTACTCACACAAATGGCGACGCTGCCATCGATCAGTTAATTCGCGGGATTTCCCTTGCAGAGAAAAAATACCCTAATTCACAGATGAAACCTGTCATGGTTCATGGTCAAACCTTGCGGGCTGATCAAATTCCAGCACTTAAAAAGTTAGGCATTTTCCCATCCGTTTTTCCAATGCACACCTACTACTGGGGTGATTGGCACCGTGACTCCGTTCTTGGTCCAGAACGCGCTGCCAACATCTCTCCTACCAAATGGCTAAAAGATGCAGGTATACCCTTTTCTTCTCATCATGATGCACCCGTGGCATTTCCAGATATGATGCGAGTACTTTCTGCAACGGTAAACCGAGTGACGCGAAGTGGTCAAGTTCTTGGCCCGAATCAACGAGTAGAACCTATCGTAGGTCTAAAAGCAATTACTCTGTGGCCTGCAATGCAATACAACGAGGGCAAATCAAAGGGATCTATTGAGGTGGGTAAACTCGCTGATTTTGTCATATTATCTGATAATCCGCTAACAATAGATCGTCTAAAAATTGAAGAGATTAAGGTCTTAAAAACGATTAAGGAAGACAAAATCGTTTATGACCGCTCGACTAAAACAACCAATCTCCCCAACTCTTGTATTGACTCAGAGGCATGTCTGCAAAAACTAGCTAATACTGCCATCCATACTCAGGCATTTAGCCAGATGATGGGCAAACCACACAATCATTGAGATTGATGTTGCACTAAAAGTTGAACCTGTTCTAAGGCGATCAAAAAGCATTGCCAAAATTGAAAAGGCCGATAAATCGAATGATTTATCGGCCTTTGTCATGAACAAGTATATGTTTTACTTACCAATCGCAGCGTTAACTCGCGGCATTACTTCAGTTGCCATCAATTCCATCGAACGTTTTGCGAGGGCTGGATCCATCCAGTCATGACATGCATAAAGTAAATTACCAAAATCACCAACTTCTTCTCTAAACTTTAGTAATTGATCTACTACAGAGTTGACAGATCCAGCAAGGACTAAGCGATTAGTCACAAACTCTGGAGTGACTTCAGAGTCTGGCATATTTGGATCAACTTTAAACAAATTACTTCTGCCACCATTCACTAATTTACGACTGAGTGATTTGAAGTAAGCATAGTAAGGACCACCATCTTCTAAACCATAACGACGTGCAGTAGCATCATCATCTGCCACAAAAATGCTCTTCGCAACACGCCATTCATCAGGATGAGCAACCGCACCAACTGACTCACGACCTTCAACATATTTTGGCCAATGCGTTGCAACCCACTCAGGCATTAAAAAGTTTGCTGAAATTGGTTGCCAGCCACGTTTAGCCATTTCTGTAACACCTTTGGAATAAGGGGCTACAGCTGTTCCTACGATTAAAGGATAAGGCTTTTGAAAAGGCTTCATGATGTAACCTTGGCCAATTTCTGGAATCATCGTATTTTGCGTGGAAATTTTCCAATATTCACCTTCAATGTTGTAAGGTGCTTCGCCATCCCAAATTTTCAAAATCGTATTAATACACTCGACAAACATCGCATTACGATCTGACTTAAAGTTACCAAAAACTTCAGCATCAGACATTAACCCACCTGGACTTATGCCCATGATGAAGCGACCTTCTAACATATGATCCATCATCGCAGCTTGGGCTGCAATCGCTGCTGGATGAGAGTTCGGCAAGTTAATCGTACCGGTACCTAATTTGATTTGTTTAGTAGCATGAATCAGAGTTGCTAAAAATATCATTGAATTGGTAATAGTTTCAGCAGCATCAGTGACATGCTCGCCAACATAAGCCTCGCTGTAACCTAATTGATCAGCAAGAATGACAGCTTCTCTGTCTTCTTTAAAAGTTTCCACCAGATTTCTTCCTGGTGGGTGAATTGGCATCATAAAGGTACTAATTTTCATTCGCTTGTCCGTATCTGTAATTGAACTGCATAAAATGGTTTGTAAAATAACTCAATAATCAAAATTATAAAACAAAGTAATCACTTGATCATTTATAAGGCTAAAAAAAGATCAACTCAATCAGTAAATACCCTAACTAGGATGGGGCTTTACAAATTTAAACACTATAGAAAATCATCGACAATGTATAAAAAAAACAATAAAAACAGTTACTTAATCTTGCATAATTAACATCGGTACCACTGTTTTAGCTCCTGCCAAATAAGTAATGATCGTATGTTCAACAATCTCGTCAATGTCTAAAGAGAGCGGAATATTAAAAATCCATCTCCGTTGTCCTAAATAAAAGGTTCTTGAGTTAATACCCCAGGCCAATTCGACTTCACTTTCTTTAAGAGGAATCTCTTGAATAGTGGGAAGCCCAAGCTCTGCTCTAACTTCAATAGCAATCGGTTCTAAAATTCTGCTTCGCAAAAACTTCAAATACCTAGTATTAATATCTTCGCCCTTTAAACCTGAAAACATAAAAATTCTGACCCAGTCGTAGGTCAAGGAAATTTTTGAGTAGTCTTTATAAAATCTCAAAAGACGATCTTTTAAAGGTACCGAGCGATCTGCAATAATAGTTTCCCAATAAGGGTTCCATCTGCCAACGTAGACCTCTTGGTAGACGCGTTCGATTAAAGCAGCCTTACTCGGAAAATAACGAAAAATAAGCGATTGAGTAACGCCTAAACGACGAGCTAACTCACGTGTATCCCCATCAAAACCAACCTCTGCAAAAAATGCCACAGCGGCGGCAGCAATCTCACGATCTCGTTCCTCACGCTTCAGACGCTTTCGAGGTGCTGAATTAATTGGTTTGTTTACGACAAGATCATTTGACTTAACCATGTAAGGTTCGCTTTTTAAGAAATTACTGCTTCACGATTTCTAATTGCTTCGTCTCAACAGAACGCATAATGGCTTCGAGAGCTGCGACATTGGCAAGCATTTCAGTTTGCATCACCGGATAGTCACTTACACCTCGAATACCCTTTGCAAAGGCTTCTAAATTAAAACGAACCGTTGGGGCTGGGGGCATAAAATGGGTCGTTCTTTCTTGACCACGTAATTGTGTCGTCACATTCCAACCTGTTGGGTTTTCGGGGTGGGTATTATCTCTAATTTCGATCCAACCATGTGATCCATAAACACAAAACCGACCATCAAATGGTGTGGCTAAAATCGCACTAATTAAAGCATTTGCCCCGCCTTCGAAAGCCAGCATGATGCCTAAAGTATCGCCATTTTCAAAATCACTGCCACGTGTAGCTAGTCTTGCCCATACTTCTTTGGCAGGTCCAAAAATAGCAATGGCGAGATCAACTAAATGAATACCCGTTGCGGTTAAAGGTCCAACTGGTGCAAACTTATTGGACAAACGCCAATTATCCTTAGGTAATGCAAAAAACTTATCCTGTGAGAAATTGGCCTCGATTTGTAAAATAGTACCTAAAGTACCCTTAGCTATCTCTTCTCTCAAGGCAACGATGGCAGGCTCAAAACGACGCTCATGTCCAATACCTAATTTGACAGCCGCTTTATTACAGGCGTCAATTGCAGCTTGAGCATCAGCAAATGTAAGGCATAAGGGCTTTTCGCAAAACACATGTTTGCCTGCGTTTGCTGCTAACTGAATCTGCTGGGCATGAAATTGATGCGGAGTACATAAAACAATCGCTTCAACTTTGGGATTTTCAATCGCATTTGTAAATTCTCTAGCAACTTCGAAACCCATAGAGAGCCCGTCAGTAGTTGCTTTTGAAGCAACATTAGGATCATTTTCAATGACCATTACAACATTTAAAAACTCACTCGCTTGCAACGTGGCGGTAATAATTTTGCCCCACCAACCATAACCAATTACAGCAACATTTACAGGATTCATTTTTTTCTCGTCTTAAGCAGTTACATTATTAACAAAATTCAACACTAATGATTCAAACTCTCTCTTACATTCAACGTTTGCAACGTGCGCAGTTGGCAACATCACATGTTGACTATTTGGAATAACCTTAGTTAAAGAAGCAACCTCTGCTGTTGGAGCACCCATATCAAACTCACCACTAATGAGTAAGGTTGGACACTGAATCTTCGCCGCATAAGGTCTTGAGTCATAGGTCATTACGGCAGTACCACATGCCATATAACCATCATTACTAGTGGTAGCAATCATTTTGCGTAATTTTTGATCATCGGCAGGGTTTGCCAAACGATACCCCTCAGTTAACCAACGATCTGCTGTGCCGTCCACAATTGCTTGCACGCCTTTTTCATTTACGGTCGCAATACGTGTTAACCATTGCGCTTTTGTTTCATCTGTTTGTGAATGTCTAAAACAAGCTGCGGAAAGACTCAAAACACGATCTGAATAATGAGCAGCCATGTATAAGCCCAACATTGCCCCAAGGGATAAACCTAACCAGTGAAATTTTTGAATATTTAATTGGTCTGTCAGTTCAATAATATCTTTGGCTAAATCTTCCGTAGAAGCAACTGCACCTAACGCTGGAGTGTCCCCATGTCCACGGTAATCGTAGCGTAAAACTAAAAAATGCTTTTTCCAAACCTCAATTTGATCGTCCCACATGGAGTAATTAGCCCCTAAGGAATTGCCGATTACTAACACTGGCGCATTACTGCACCCCTCTAATTGAAATGAAGTAATTGTCATAACTGTCTCTTTTTGTATATTGTTTTAAAAAATAAGGATCGTTTGATCACTTTAATATAGTCAATCTCAATTGGCAAGTATCAAACCAAACAATGAAGTAAATCCTTAGCATGAATATGGGTTTTCCCTAATAAAAGTTGATTTTTAATCGATTTATAACTTGATACTCATCGACTCGATTAAATGTTTTATCTCATCAGATTGACTTCTAATGATCAAGCGATTACTATTTAAATAAATTAATGGAGATAAAGATGAGCCCAGTAGATCGCGCAAAAGATACCCAAGAACAAAGCCCAGAGTTTGACTCTAGAGATTTTCGCAATGCTTTAGGTCATTTTGGAACAGGTGTTACCGTTATTACAACCATTGATAATAATGGTAAGGTGTTTGGCGTTACCGTGAGCTCCTTTAATTCTGTTTCTCTATCACCCCCCCTTGTCTTATGGTCACAAGTTCGGGGAGCTCCGAGCCATCAAGCATTTATAGAATCGCCCTATTTTATTGTTAATATATTAGCGGAAGATCAAAAAGATATTTCTAATCACTTTGCAAGACCGAGTGAGGATAAATTTAAAGATATCCCCCATCATTTAAATGAACATGGCATTCCAATTTTGGATGGTACTCTTGGCCATTTCGTCTGCACTAAGGAAAATGAAGTTGAAGGTGGTGACCATTTAATCTTTATCGGAAAAGTGTTAAGCTATTCGTACAACACTTCTGAACACACTGCCCCACTGTTTTTCTGGAAGGGCAAGTACCACTCAGCAGCAGATCATACTGCTTAATGTTTAACTT
The DNA here is from genome assembly GCA_947448305.1 of Burkholderiaceae bacterium. Taxonomy (GTDB): domain Bacteria; phylum Pseudomonadota; class Gammaproteobacteria; order Burkholderiales; family Burkholderiaceae; genus Polynucleobacter. The sequence continues at coordinate 7,269 of CANFME010000001.1, read as the reverse complement.
ATTTTTCAATTACTTATATCTCAATCTTAAAGGATCATCATGTCAAATGTTAATTTAGAGCAAGCTCTTTTAATTGCTAAAACGTCGCTAGAAAAAGGTCGCGAAATGAAATTTCACCCACTAACGGTGATAGTTTTAGATGCTGGCGGTCAAATGAAAGCGCTCTTGCGTGAAGATAACTGCAGTATCTTAAGACAAGATATCGCAATGGGTAAAGCTTGGGGTGCTCTTGGAATGGGTTTTGGTGGGCGCGAATTAGCAAGACGCGCTGAAGCAATGCCAAGTTTCTTCGTTGCCCTAAATGCTATGTCAGGTGGAAAAATGGTACCGGTACCAGGCGGCGTACTCATTCGTAACGCTGAAGGAGTGATTATTGGTTCTGTGGGAATTACAGGCGATACTTCAATTAATGACGAAATCTGCGCAGTAGCAGGTATCACAGCTGCTGGCTTAGTTGCTGATACAGGCGATAAGTAAAAACAAGTCAACCTCTTAAGTAAAAAAACCTGAATTATTTCTAATTCAGGTTTTTTTTACATTAAATCAATCTGCAATTAACTTGAAATTAACTGCGCTAATCGATCTGGACTTAATGGTAAGTGTCTAGCACGAACGCCTAAAGCCGCATTGAGGGCATTCGCAATTGCCGCACCTGTTGGGCCAGCAGCAGCTTCTCCACCGCCTAGACTTGGCGCACTAGGCTGATCAAGTAGCTCTACCATTACTTCAGGGACTTCTGAGAAATTCAAAATTGGATAAGTATCCCAAGTGTTAGAAGTGATGTTTAAATCATCCCAAGTAGCTTGTTCTTTTAGAGTCCAACTGATTGCTTGAATAATCCCACCCTCTATTTGATTGAGTAAACCATCAGGGTTGATGATTCGGCCAGCATCAGCCGTTGACCAAACTTTTTCAACGTGAATCTTCTCTTCAACACGTACCTGAACCACTACTGCGCAATAAGCGCCAAAGTTTTTATAACGTCCAAAACCAATTCCTAAAGCAGTTCCTTCTGGCAATTGATCACGTTTAGCCCAATTTGACATTTGTGCAACACGCTGAATAATAGCAATCGAGCGTGGATCAGAAAGGTAAGACAAACGTAAATCAACCGGATCTTGGCCAATGGACTCTGCTAATTCATCCAAGAAGGATTCGATGGCATAGACATTTAAATAAGCCCCTAAACTACGCAGAGCCGAAGTTCTTACAGGTACCTGGGGCAACATATGATGACGGATTGCTTGATGGGCAAAGTCATAAATTGCAACAGCATTTCGTAACCCACCACCATTTGGTAAAGGGACATCTTGGGTAGCATCGACAGGGTGTGGTGGGTCTATCATCCAAGCACCTAATAAATTGATAGTACCTTGCCAGCAACCAGGTCTTGCGATATGGGTCGGAGACCAAACTTCAGATTCCCAAGAAACAATCCTGCCATTCTCATCAAGTCCTGCGTCAATTTGCATCAAACTAGCTGAACCGAACGGAGTTGCTGATAACTCTTCCTCTCGTGTCCACTGAACTCGAACATTCAAACCTGTTTGTTGCGTAATGAAAGCCGCATCAAAAGCAACATCATCTGCACTGTTATGACCGTAGCAACCAGCTCCGTGCAAATGAATCACATCTATAGTCGAAGCATCTTGTCTTAGGCCAACTGCAATTTGATCACGCAATAAATGTGAACCTTGCGTATGGGACCAAACTGTTAGATGTCCATCAACCATTTGAGCTAAAGCGCAAGCCGGACCAATTGATGCATGGGCAATAAAAGGTCTTGTGTATCTCGCTGTCATTTGCGACACAGAAGCACTAGCCTCACCTTTGTTAAAAACGATCTTATCGCTTGATGGTAAGGTAGTTAAAATCTCTTCAATGGGACGTTGACGCTCAACAAATGATGGCAATTGCCACTGAACACATTGATGAGCCTTAGGTAAACTAGCAACTAAGGCTGCTTCATTTTTACCAAGAATAGCTAAAAAACTACCGCTCAAAACCACCTGCTCAACACCGTTTAATGCCTTGATTGCTTCGAGGTCAATCGATTGAATCGTCGATTGTGCATGACTATGGCGCAGCATTCTTGCATGGAACATTTCAGGCAAAACCACATCATGAATAAAAGCACCTGTAGATAACTTATCCACTAAGTCTTTTCTAGGAATACTCTTGCCAATAATTACTTCTTTTACCTGGGATGAAGATGCTACTGCTTCTGTGAGCGCCTCAATAGGAATATGAATATCTATTTGGGGAGCTAACTCTGAGTATGTGACCGTTTTTGATACACCTGGGCAAGAAAAAATACCTGCTTTAATTTCAACATCATGAACATTTACATTCAATGCTTGCGCAGCAGCATTTAAGAAGAGCCAACGAGCATGAGAGAGTGCACAACGTAACGAGGCACCACCGTTTTCGATGGATTGACTTCCTGCTGTATACCACTCATTAGGTGAATGGAAAGTGTTTCCAGCAACCCAATGAATTTGATCAAGTGTAATACCAAGCTCTTGGCAAGCAATTTGTTGTAGTGCAGTTTGTATACCCTGACCTAATTCAACTTTTCCGCTATATACAGTCAATAATGGCAATTGATCTAAAGCAAACCATTGGTCGAGCATTGGATGGGATTGGATATACGTAGGTAGTGGATTTGCTTGAACATTGCTCATGCTACTGCCTCCTTCGATAACGTCTCAACTACACTAGCGAGCGCTTTGAAAATTCGAACATGCGTTCCGCAACGACATAAATTAACATCTAAAGCAGCATTTTGCTCGGCTCTGCTAGGGTTCGGGTTTTTCTTCAGAAGTGCAGTAATGCTCATCATGATGCCGTTAATACAATAACCGCATTGGGCAGCTTGTTCTTTGACAAAAGCCTCTTGAACTAACTTTCCAATCGGATCTACTTCAAGTCCTTCTGCTGTCATTACATCCTTTTGACTAATAGACCACAGCGGTGTATTGCAAGATTGCGTCGCAGTCCCGTCGACTATAACCGTACAAGCGCCACAGTTACCAGTGCCGCAACCAAACCGCGAACCTTTTTGGTCTAAGTCATTTCTGAGCACATATAACAAGGGGGTATTCTCATTGGTTGTTACTTCGCATAACTTTCCATTGAGTTGAAATTGAATTGAATTTGACATAAGTTAAAAAAATAGTGTTTTTAAAGGTGGTTAGTAAAATTTACTTGCAATAGGTATTAATGAACCATGCCGGAACAGCTGTGCCATCTGAATTACCCAAACCTGCGGCAGATGTTTTATCTAGTTCAGAAAGAGCTGCTTGTGTAACAGGCACATTCCAACCTAAGGATTGAGCCTCTTCAATCATCGTTCTTAAATCTTTACGAATATTATCTAAAGTAAACGCTGCAGGTGGTTGTGGCTCACCTTTTAGACAAGATACTAGGGCCGGAACTCTAGCTTTCATCATATTTGGAGCGCCTGAAGTGTCAGAAAGAATATCCATCAAACGCTCAGGAGAGATATCTAATTTGGAGGAAATTGACAACGCTTCACTAAAGGATTGCCAAAATACGAGCAATGGTAAATTAACCGTTAACTTTAGAGTCGCCCCAGCACCATTCTTGCCTACGTGCTCAACCCGACGACATAATTGCTCCAAAATCGGCCGAGCCTTAGCAACTGCATCGTCATCTCCGCCAACGAGTCCTAATAATTTACCAGCTTTCGCAGGAGCTACCGTGCCCCCAACAGGACAATCAACTATTGAGCCACCTAAAGCTTTAACTTCATCAGCTAAGGCAATCGAAGTAGATGGACGAACTGTACTCATTTCAATCATCAATTTGCCAGCAATATTTGCTTTGAGCACGCCCTTCTCACCACGATAAGCTGAATCGATCGCCGAGGCATCCGTTAATATAGAAATCATGATGTCTACTTGGCTAATCACATCAGCTGGTGAAGAAGCAGTAGTCGCTCCTAAAGCCACTAAAGGAATGGTCTTTTCCATTGACCGATTCCAAATCACCACTTCATGACCACATTCAATGAGGCGTTCAACCATTGCGCCGCCCATTTTGCCAGTACCAATTAATCCAAGCTTCATCATCATCTCCGAAAAATAATATTTAGAAAAGTTTACAAATAGTTAATAATTATCGCTGAATTATCAAATAATAATTAGTAGTGATCAAATAATCAATAAAGAACCAGTAATTATTCCAATTTTTATCAATGATTCAGACTTTTTTGTTTTGTCATGGGGAGTTTTTACTTTTTTGATTTTTTCAAAATAGGTAAATACCCTTATTCTTTAAAGCCGAATAATCCTTTAATCTCCATGTTGTGATTATTAATTACTTAATATAATTGACAATCTGAACCTAAAACCTTTTATTGATCAATTAATCATTAGTGAAGTTTTTAGGCATTTTTAAATGTACTACTTTTAAATTAATACTGGAGGAGACACCATGAGTTTAGATCGTCGTTCTTTTATACAAGGCACTGCTGCAGCGGGTTTGACATTAGCTGCCCCAAGTATTCTTCGTGCACAAACGAATGAACCAATCAGAATTGGTTTATTAACCGTAAAAACTGGCCCCCTCGCTTCAGGCGGAATCGATATGGAATTAGGTTTGAAGCAGTGGCTTGCTGAGAACAATAATATGATGGGCGGTAGAAAAGTTGAACTAACCGTTGCTGATACTGGTGGAGTACCAGCCAACACAAAAACAAAGATTTCAGAATTGTACGAACGCAATAAAGTTCATGCTGTGATGGGCCCTTTGGCTGCTTTTGAAGCGCTAGCTGTGGACGATTACATCAAAGCTCAAAAAATCCCAACATTATCAGTTGCCGCAGCAGAAGACATGACTCAACGTAAACCAAATCCATGGTTCGTAAGAGCGACCTCTACTTCTTCACAGTGCGCTCACCCAATGGCTGAATATTGTGCCAAGGTAAAAGGTTACAAGCGGATGATCATGATTGCTGACGATATTGCTTATGGCCATGAAATGAATGCTGGTTTCCAACGTGTTTTTGAAGAAAACGGTGGCAAGATTGTCCAAAAACTTTTCTCACCATTGACAGTTCCTGATTATGGTAGTTTCTTGGCTCAATTAAATCCAAAAGTTGATGCAATTTTCTTGGGTTTTGCTGGTTCAAACGGCTTTAGATTTATTCGTCAATTTAATGAGTATGGCTTAAATGGCAAAATGGCAATTGTTGGTGGTATGACAGCTATTGATGAAGCAGTGTTAAAGAATATGGGTAACGAAGCTTTAGGAATTGAGACTGCTTGCTGGTACTCTGCAGAACTCAATAACCCAATCAATAATAAATTTGCTCCTGCATTCCGCGCTGCCAATAAATATGACCCTGGCTTCTACGCAGCTGCTACCTATACTAATGCTGCGGTTCTCGATGCAGCCATTAGAGCAGTTAATGGTAATGTGGCAAACAAAGAAGCTTTAATGGCTGCTTTGAAAAAATCCGACATACCAACTGCACGTGGTCCAGTAAAGTTTGATAGCTTTGGCAATATTGTTGGTGACGTTTATATCAGAAGAGTAGAACGTAAAGATGGCCGTTTAGTCAATACCGTTACTAAAACTTATACAAACGTAAGCCAATTTTGGACATATGATCAAAAGGCTTTCTTAGCAAACCCGGTTTACTCTAGAGACTTCCCACCAGCGAAGAATTTAGAGTCTTAAGCATCACAGTTCATCATAATAGGTAATTAGGTAAATTTTATGCAATTTTGGGTAATTCAAACCCTTAATAGTCTCGCTCTCGGAGGATTGCTATTCATGCTTTCCTCTGGGTTTGCGTTGATTTTTGGGTTAATGCGTATTGCGAACTTGACGCATGGTTCGTTATTTATGATTGGCGCTTATCTAGCAGCCGCAACGTTAAGAGAAGGATATAGTCTTTGGGTTGCTGCGATCGTTGCTATGGTGGGAGTCGCAATTATTGGTGGTTTAATTGAGCGCTTTATATTACGTGCTCTAAGTAACAACTCACAGGGTCAAGTCTTAGCGACACTCGGTCTTTCATTTGTCGCTGCTGATGCCTGTTTAATGATTTGGGGTGGTGATCCAATTCCAATTAATGCTCCAGAAATGTTCCGCTCTCCCATCGAAATGTTTGGCTTTATGTTTCCAACTTATAGATTGGTAGTAGTCGGTATCTCAGTTGTGATCGCTATCGGCTTATATTTATTAATGGAAAGAACGCGCTTAGGAGCCATGATTCGAGCCGGAGTTGATGATATGCAAATGGCTCGTGCTGTTGGCATCCCCGCATCACTACTTTTTACGGTAGTTTTTTGCCTAGGAGCATTGTTAGCAGGTCTTGGAGGGTCAGTTGGTGGACCGATGTTAAATGCTTATCCTGGGCTAGACGCTGATATGCTTCCACTGGCATTAATTGTGGTGATTCTTGGTGGTGTTGGTAGTTTGATTGGTACTTTTGTTGCGAGTTTCATTATTGGTTTCGTCTACACCTTTGGAATTGCTTTAGTTCCTGATCTTGCTTACGTAATTTTATTCTTACCGATGGTTTTTGTAATTGCCTTTAGACCATCAGGGCTATTTGGGACGATGAAAGCATGATTTTAAAAAACAACTACTTCTATTTATCGATTGCTGCAATCCTTACCATTGCCCCTATGTTTTTTGGGGAGTATTACGTCAACCTAGGCAGCCAAATTATGATTGCAGCAGTTTTTGCTGCAAGTCTTAATATTTTAGTAGGTTACGGCGGTCTTACCTCATTAGGGCATGCCACCTATTTAGGTTTGTCAGCTTATACCTCTGCTTGGTTATTTTTAAAAACTGGTTTAGATCACGGTTACACAGCTATTATCGCCATTGCCTTTACAACTTTTGTCGGTGCCATCTTTGGTTGGATTTCTCTGCGCGCTTCGGGTCTTAGCTTTTTAATGCTGACACTAGCCTTATCTCAAATTGTGTGGGGGATTGGTTATCGTTGGGTTGGTTTAACGAATGGTGATAACGGCTTGTCTGGTTTAACTCGCCCTTCTCCTTTTGGTTGGGATTTAGAGAATAGTACCAATTTTTATTGGTTTACATTAATCATTACGATTGTTTGCTTATTTTTTATTGCTCGTATCGTTAACTCTCCATTTGGAGCCAGCTTAAAAGGTACAAGGGACCAAGACAAACGAATGAGTGCTCTAGGTTTTAACGTATGGAAAATTCGCTGGATCAGCTTTGTTCTGTCGAGCTTTTTTGGGGCGATCTCTGGGCTGCTCT